>CAYTWJ010000368.1:0-3234 GCA_964442055.1 uncultured Rhodospirillaceae bacterium
GACGCCGCGAAGGTGGTGCCCGAAGCGCCCGAACCGGGGCCGGCCAGCGTCACGAACACGCTGTTCCCCGCGACGCGGGTCTCGTAGGGCACCATCGAGGCGAGGTTGAGGACGACCCGGGTGCGGCCGCCGGACTCGGCGGCGAGGATCGTGGTGAGCGCGCCCACGCCGACGTCCTTGCGGCGCGACTGCAACGCGATGGCGGTATTGGCGAGATCGAGGGCAATGCGCGCCGGGTTGTCGATGGTGAAACTGAGCGGCGCGGGAGCGGGGCCGGACAGCTTCAGCTCGAGCTCGATCTGGTTGCCGGGCAGCGTCTGCACCTGCATGTCCTGCAGCTGGACGACTGCCTGCTGGGCGCGCGCGGGCGCCGCGGCGAGGACGGCGGCGGCGATCGCCGCCAGTGCCGTGATCGCGGCGAGCGCGCGCCGGAACGCGGTGCCGCAGTCGCGGGCGGCGGCGCGTGCCGGGAAAATGTCTGCTGGCCTAGCCGTGCTCATCTTCAATTACTCCCACGCTCTCCCCAGGGGGCGTCGCTCAGTCGGCAAGCCCGATGGCCGCCGACCGCTTGTAGAACCCGCCGATGCCGTCCGGCACCAGCTCCTCGACCTGCACCTCGCCGTCCGACACGCCGACCACGCGGCCGTCGTTCTGCCCGACGTAGTTGCCGGGCACCACGCGGTGCACGAGCCCGTCCTGCGTCTGCAGGAGGGCGTAGCGGTTGTTGTCACGCTGCAGGGTGCCGACCATCTTCAGCGTGTCGAGCGGGAACTGCTCGAGGTACTCCTTCGGGCGGTTCGCCTCGGGCCGCGGGCCCGCGGCGGCGCGGCCCTTCGGCGCGTCCGGAACGAACGGCGAGCGCAGCGACTGCGCCTCGTAGGTGAAGGTCTCGTACGGCTTGATCTGCGGCAGCGGCTCGATGCGGCCGCCCGGCCGGGCCTTGACCTCGTTGATGTACTCGTCGAGGTCGCTGTTGCCGCCGCTGCAGGCGGCAGCCGCCAGCGCGGCGATGACGACGAGAAGACGACGGAACACGGGTTGGCTGCTGACCGCGGTCATGGCCTCATCCTGCCTTCTTGGCCGCCGGCTTCGGCTTGGCGGCCGCCGCCGAGCCCTTCTTGACGGGCCGGGCCTTGCCCTTCTGTGCCTTGGCGTCGTCCTTGGCGTCGGGCGCCGGCGCCTCGCTCTCGTCGAGGTAGCGGTAGGTCTTGGCGGTGACGTTGAGCACCAGGTCGTCCGGGGCCGCGTCCTTGCCGTTCGGCTCGATGGCGATGTCGTGCAGCGTGACGATGCGCGGCAGGGCCGCGATGTCGCTCACGAAGCGGCCGAACTCGTGGTAGGAGCCCTTCAGCCGGATCTTGATCGGCTTCTCCGCGTAGAACTCGCGGCGGATCTCGTCCATCGGCTGGAACAACTCCTCCTGGAGGCCGGCGCCGAGGCCGGTCTGCGAGATGTCGACCAGCAGGTTCGGGATCTCGGTCTTGCCGGGGAGCTGGCGGAGCATCGTGCCGAAGGAGCGCTCGATCTCGGCGAGCTGCGCCTTGTAGGCGGTGAAGTTGGCGGCCTTCTTCTGCTTCTGCTCGAAGGACTGGCGGAGCTCCTGCTCCTCCTTTTCCGCCTTCTCGAGCCGCGGCATCTGGTTGTTCCAGACGACGAGGTAGAAGCCGAGGCCGGCGGCGATCACGAAGAAGATGCCGACGAAGAACGCGTGGAATATGAACGGCCAGCGGCCGATGTCGTTGAAGTCTAGCTGGCGCAGCTGCTGCAGGAAGTTCATTCCGCGCCCTCCTCGTCACGCGCCGACACCTGCCGGGCGATGACGGTGAACTCGCTGGCGCGCGGCGCCCCCGTGTCGGCCTTGCCCGCGGGCTTGACCTCGACGACCTCGAGGTCCGGCTCCTTCAGCCAGCCGGACTTGTCGATGTTGCGCATGAACGCGGAGACGCGGGTGTTCGACTCGGCCGCGCCGGTGATCGCGATCGCGCTGCCGGTCTGCTTGATGGTGGTGAGGTTCACGCCGTCGGGCAGCGTGCGCACCAGCTGGTCGAAGACGTGGACGATCTCGGGGCGGCTGCGCTGGAGCTGCTCGATGATCTCCATGCGCGCGAGCAGGCTGTCCTTCTTGGCCTCGAGGTCGACGATCTCGGCGATGCGCTGGTCGAGCGCGTTGATCTCGGCGCTCAGCAGCTCGTTGCGCTGGCGCTGGTTGTCGATGATCGCGCCCATCACGAGGTTGGCGAGGCCGGTCACCAGCGCGGCGGCGACGGCCGCGCCGCCGAGGCCGGCGAAGAACTGGTTGCGGCGCTGCCTGCGCAGCTCCGCACGCCACGGCAATAGGTTTATGCGGGGCATTTCAGTCGAAGCTCCGTAGCGCCAGGCCGCACGCGGTCAGGAGCGCGGTGGCATCCTTCTGGATGCCCTGCCCCCTGGCCTTCGAGGAAATCTTCATCTGCCCGAGCGGGTCGCCGATCTCGGTCGGGATCCCGACCTTGCTCGAGATGACGTCCGCCACCCCGGGGATGTTGGCGCAGCCGCCGCAGACGATGATCTGGTCCGGCTGCTCGCGGCCGCTGCCCGAGGCGAGGAAGAACTGCAGCGAGCGGCTGACCTGCTGGGTCATGTCGTCGATGAAGGGATCGAGCACTTCGGGCGTGTAGTTGCTCGGCAGCCCGCCCTCCTTCTTGGCGCGGCCGGCATCTTCCAGCGAGAGGCCGTAGGTGCGCATGATCTCCTCGGTGAGCTGCTGGCCGCCGAAGGAGAAATCCCGCGTATAGACGACCCGCATGTCCTGCAGGACACTGAAGGCGGTGTTGCTGGCGCCGAAATCCACCACCGCGATGAGGTGACCCATGCCGCCGTCGGGCATCTGGTGCGCCATCAGCTGGCAGGCGTTCTCGAGGGCGAAGGCCTCGACGTCCACCACGCGCGGGACGAGCCCCGCCGCCTCGACCGCGGCCCGGCGCTGGTCCACGTTCTCGGTGCGCGTTGCAACCAGCAGCACGTCCAGCATGTCGGGATCGGTCTTCGACTCGCCCATCACCTGGAAGTCGTAGCTGACTTCCTCCATCGGGAACGGAATGTACTGGTCGGCCTGGATCTCGACCTGGGCCTCGAGCTGGTTCTGCCCGAGGGTCTTCGGCAGCTGGATGATCTTGGTGATGGCGGCATCGCCGCTTATGCCGATCGCCACGTCGCGGGTCTTGGTGGCCGCCCGCTTCACGGCGCGGCGAATGG
>CAYTWJ010000369.1:0-3199 GCA_964442055.1 uncultured Rhodospirillaceae bacterium
AGCTTGCGCACCTCGTCGCGGTGCTCGCGCTCCCACTGCGGCACCTTGCGCACGATCTCCTCGAGGTCCTGCTGCAGCTTCTCCAGCGCCGTCTTGACCGCCTCCTGCTCGGCCGGCGCGAGATGGCGGAAGGCCTCGGGACTCAGCACCTCGCCCTCGCGGACCGGCGCCAGCGCCAGCCCCATCGGCGTGCGGATCAGCGCCACGTTCTGCGCCTGCGCCCGCTGCTGCAGCCCCTCGAACGCCTGCTCGTGGCGCTGCTTGAACTGCTCGTCGATGACCTCGCGCCGCGCCCGGTACTCGTCGCTCTCGAAGGCCGCCGGCAGGGCTGCTTTCAGCTCGTCGATCAGCCGCTTCATCGCATCGCGCAGCGGCACCGCGCGTCCCGCCGGCAGCCGCAGCGCCCGCGGCTTCTGCGCCTCGCCGAAGTTGTTGACGTAGCACCAGTCGGCCGCCCGCGCCTCGGCCGCCGCCTGGCGGCGCAGCATCTCGTCGATCATCGTGTGCTTGCCGGTGCCGCTCGGGCCGAGGGCGAACAGGTTGAAGCCCTTGCGGCGGATGCCGATGCCGAAGCGGATGGCCTCCAGCGCGCGGTCCTGGCCGACCAGGCCCTCGAGGCCCTCGAGCTCGTCCATGCTGGCGAAACTGAGCTCGTCCGCGGTGCAGGCGCGATAGAGTTGGTCAGGCGACAGCGGCTTCATGCAGCGAGTGGTCCCTGTTGTCGGGGCGGCGGCGGAACGGAACGACGGCTCGGGCGCCGCGCCGCATCATAACAGCGCGCCCCGCCCGTGCCAGCGGCCGCCGATCAGGCACCCCCAGGGGCGCCCCCGGGTGTCGGCCGGCGCTCTTCCGGCAGCGGCATCTCGGCTTCGAGGATGTCGATCACGGCGGCCATGGCGCCGATTTTCGGCCGCTCGAGCTTGCCCATGTAGTCGTCGGCATTGAGCCAGGTAAAGGCCTCCAGAACGTCGGCCGCGCTGGCCCCGGTGCCGATGATGCGGGCGATCACCTGATCGTCGAGCGGGCCGACGATCTCCACCACCTCGGCAGCGGTCGCCGGTCGGTCTCGGGTCGGGTCGTCGCTCATCATCGATCTCCGCGGGCAATGGAAACGTCGTTACCGTCATCGAAGCCCGGGCGCCGCGGCGGGGCCTTGATCCCGATCAAGGCGCCCCGCCCCTCGCCCGCCCCTGAATGGGCCGCGACGGCCGGCCGGGACGCATTCTATCGGAAACAGGGGCGCATCTCGAAACCTCCCGGCGGCGAGGGTGGGGGCGGCCATGGAAATCGAGATCGAGGCGCTGGAGGCGGCCGGCGGCGACCGCCTGGCGGTCGAGATCGTCGAGCGCAAGGGCCTCGGCCATCCCGACAGCCTGTGCGACGCCCTTGCCGAAGAGGCGAGCCGCGCACTTTGCCGCGCCTATCGCGACTTGTGCGGCCGCATCCTGCACCACAATGTCGACAAGGCGCTGCTGTGGGGCGGCCAGGCGCGTCCCGCCTACGGCGGTGGCGAGGTGGTGAAGCCAATCGAGTTCTTCCTCGCCGGCCGCGCCAGCGCCGCCTGCGAGGGCCGCGAGATCGACATCGACGCCGTCGTGCGCGAGGCGGCGATGCGCTGGCTCGAACGCAACCTGCCGACCGTCGACGCGCCGCGCGACGTGCGCTGGCACAGCCTGGTGCGTCCGGGCGCGCCCGACCTGGTCGAGCTCTACGACCGCCAGCGACGTACCGGTATCTGGCTCGCCAACGACACCTCCTGCGGCGCCGGCTACGCCCCGCTCAGCCGGCTCGAACGCGTCGTCCTTGCCGTCGAGCGGCGGCTGAGCGGCGCCGCCATCCAGGCGCGCTTTCCGGCGATCGGCCCCGACATCAAGGTGATGGGCGTGCGCCGCGGCGAACGCACCGTTCTCACCGTCGCCTGCGCCTTCATCGGCCGCTATCTTGCCGGCATCGACGATTACCTCGCGGCCAAGGCGCAGGTCGCCGCCATCGCCCGCGACGTCGCGCGAAGCGAAGGCGCCGGCGCGGTCGAGGTCGAGGTGAACAGCGCCGACGACCCGGCGGCCGGCAGCGTCTATCTCACCGTCACCGGTACCTCGGCCGAAGCGGGCGACGACGGCGAGGCGGGGCGCGGCAACCGGGTCAACGGGCTGATCGCGCCGTTCCGCCCGGCGACGATGGAATCGGTGGCCGGCAAGAACCCGGTCACCCATGTCGGCAAGATCTACAACATCGCCGCCGGCCTGATCGCCCAGGGCGTCGTCGACGGGATCGCCGAGGTGGACGAGGCGCACTGCCTGCTGGTCAGCCAGATCGGCAAGCCGGTGGGCGAGCCGCAAGTGGCCGAGCTCCGCCTGCGCCTGGGGCGCGGCATGAGGCCGGAAAGAATCCGCGACAAGGCGCAGGACATCGTCCGGCGCGAGCTCGAGCTTCTGGCGGCGCTGCCCGACGATCTGCTCGCCGGCCGCACCATCATCGACAGCTGGCCGCTGCGGCCGCCCGCCTCGCCGGCCGCCGAGCTCTGGCGCGAGGTCGTCGCCGACGCCGAGATGACCGCCGCCGAAACCGGCCGGGCGGGCTTCGCGCCGCGCGTCATGGCGGCCCTGGCCGAGGTGCCGCGCGAGGCCTTCGTGCTGCCGGGCGAGGAGGTCTACGCCTATGTCAACACGGCGCTGCCGATCGGCCACGGCCAGACCATCTCGCAGCCCTACATCGTCGCGCTGATGACCGACATGCTCGACCCGTCGCCGGACCATGTCGTGCTCGAGGTCGGCACCGGCTCGGGCTACCAGGCGGCGGTGCTGGCGCGGTTGGTGCGCCGGGTCTGCAGCTTCGAGCGGGTCGAGCCGCTGGCGCGCGAGGCGGCGGCGCGGCTGGCCCGGCTCGGCTACCGCAATGTCGAGGTGCGAGCCGGCGACGGCTCGCGCGGCTGGCCCGAGGAGGCGCCCTTCGACGGCATCATCGTCACCGCCGGCACGCCGGAAATCCCGCCCGCGCTGCTGGCCCAGCTCAAGCCCGGCGGGCGCATGGTGATCCCGATCGGCGAGCCCTATCGCGGCCAGATCCTGACCCTGGTGTGGAAGGACGCCGCCGGCGGGACGCACCGCCAAGCGCTGCTGCCGGTCGCCTTCGTGCCGATGGTCCAGGGCGGCTGAGGGGCGGCGCTCCACGCTCAGCGAACCGGCCGCGGCGTCACCGT
>CAYTWJ010000370.1:0-3180 GCA_964442055.1 uncultured Rhodospirillaceae bacterium
CAGAAGCGCGGAGCCCCGAACGACGCTCTTTACTCTTGCGCCCGATTACAGAAGCCCGTCGAAGCATGAGGGCCTCGCCCTTCGACGAGCTCAGGACGAGGCCCGGCGGGTGGTTCCGGTTTGCGTCGACCAACCGCCGCCCGGCGGCGACGCATCGGGGGCGTTGCGCTACACTTCGCCGCCATGTCGGAAAGCGACGCCGTGCTGTTCGCCAACGAGGCCTTCTACCAGGCCTTCGCCAGCCGCGACGTCAAGCTGATGGACGAGCTGTGGGCGCGCGAGGCGCCGGTCGCCTGCCTGCATCCGGGCTGGCCGCCGCTCTACGAGCGCGCGGCGATCATCGAGAGCTGGCGGCGCATCCTCGAGAACGAGCAGTCGCCGGCGATCGAATGCGTCGCGCCGCGCGCCTTCGTCGACGGCGCCGCCGCCTTCGTCATCTGCTACGAGAGGATGGAGGGCGGCTATCTGGTCGCCACCAACCTGTTCCGCCGCGAGGCGCGCGGCTGGAAGATCGTGCACCACCAGGCCGGCCCGGTGGCCGGCGAGCCGCCCGAGCCGCCGCCCGCCGCCACGCCCCCGGCGCGGCACTGAGCCGGCGCCGCCGCTAATCCCTCTCCACCACCAGCCAGTCGAGCGTGCGCCGCGCGCCGGGGCCGCGCTTCAGGCGCGGCACCAGCCAGGCGAGCAGCTCGTCGATGGCCTCGGCGAAGCGCCAGGGCGGGTTGAGCGCGACCAGCCCGCAGCCGTTGAGGCGCTCGGGGTCATCGTCGGCGCGGATCAAGAGCTCGGCGGCGAGCGTGCCGGGCATCGCGGCCCGCTTCATCGCGGCGTGGAAGGCGCGCACCGGCGCGCGGTGCTTGATCGGGTACCAGAGCAGGAAATGGCCGGTCGGCCAGCGCTTGTGCGCCGCCTTGATGCCGGCGAGCAGGCGCTCGAACTCGTCCTTGCGCTCGAAGGGCGGGTCGATCAGCACCACGCCGCGGCGCGGCTCGGGCGGCAGCAGGCCGCGCAGCGCGTGATAGCCGTCGCCGAGATGGACCGCGACCTGGCGGTCGCCGGCGAAGCGCTCCTTCAGGATCGCCGCGTCCTCGGGATGCAGCTCGACCAGGATCAGCCGGTCGCCCTCGCGCATCAGGTCGCGGGCGATCTGCGGCGAGCCGGGGTACCAGCGCAAATCGCTGCCGTCGGCCTTCATGCCGGGATTGTGCCCGCGCACCAGCGCGAGATAGGGCGCGAGCGGCGCCGGCGGCCGGCGCTCCTTCAGGAGCGGCAGGATGCCGGTCTGGTACTCGCCGGTCTTCTGCGCCGGGCCGGACAGGTCGTAGAAGCCGGCGCCGGCATGGCTGTCGAGGACGCAGAAGGGCTTTTCCTTGGCCCTCAGCCGCTCGATCACCAGCGCCAGCGCGGCGTGCTTGACGACGTCGCCGAAATTGCCGGCGTGGTAGCTGTGCCGGTAGTTCAACGGCGAGCGGAGCGCGGGCTCAGGCCGCCGCGCCGCCGAAGCCGAAGCCGGCCGCCTCGAGCGCCGCCTCGAGCCGCGCCTCGTCGGGGACGGCGCCCTCGATCGCCACCTTGCCGGCGGCGAGGTCGACGCGGACCGCGGCCCCGGGCGCGACGCGGCCGACGGCGGCCTTGACCGCGCGGGCGCAGCCGTCGCAGGTCATGCCGGTCACCTTGTAGGTCTTGCTCATGGGCGGGCGGCTCCGGAGGGTGGTCGAATAGAGGCCATGTTGAACCTTCCAGCGGTGGCAACGTCAAGCACTGAAGGATAAACCTCCGCCGCATCAGACGACCATTGCCTGCCGCCAAGCTGCCGCCGGAGCGGCGGATTCCATGCGGCCGTTGGCCGCAACCATTGCCAGACCTCACAAATCGCCGCAGAATGCGGCGCGAAGAAGGGATGTCCGACATGAACAAGCCCCTGAAGGCCTCGGCGGTCCTGGAGAAGGATGCGGCGGTGTTCCGCAAGGCGGTCGATGCCTATGCCAAGAAAGTCGCGAAGGACAAGAAATCGGCGCGCGCAGCCTTGGTGAAGATGGGCATCTACACGAAGGGCGGAAATCTGACCACGCACTACAAGAAATAGTGCATTCACTCGCCTCGACATTCGTCCTTGGTTATCACGGCTGCGACCGGGCCGTTGCTGAAAAGCTCCTCGCGGGCAACGATTTCGCCTCCAGCCGCAACGACTATGATTGGCTCGGGCCCGGCATCTACTTCTGGGAGGCCAACCCGAGGCGAGGTCTGGACTTCGCGCACGAGGTCAAGAAGTTCCGCAGGGGACCGAAGATCCAAGAGCCAGCAGTCGTTGGTGCGGTCATCGATTTGGGGCTCTGCCTCGACTTAGCCACCGCCGCCGGTCTTCGCCAGGTTGCCGATGCCTACCAACGGCTAACGACAATTCTTGAGACCGCCGGCGGTCCGCTCCCCAAGAACAGCCCCGATCTGCTCCGCCGGAACCTTGACTGTGCTGTCATCCGGCTGCTGCACCAAGCCCGGTCGGAGGAGCAGTTGCCGCCGCTCGATACCGTTCGCGGCGTGTTTGTCGAAGGCAGCCCGATATATCCGGATGCCGGATTCTACGACAAAACGCACATCCAAATCTGCGTGTGCAACCCCGACTGCATCAAGGGCGTATTCAGGGTGCATCCGCGCTTCCTGATGTGACGCGGCGAAAATTGGGGGCTGCTATCGCGGCAGCACCGCCTCGACCGCGGCGACGACTTCCGGCGCCAGCGGCTCGACGCGGCTGGGGAAGGTCCCGGCGATCCGCCCGTCGGGGGCGATCAGGTACTTGTGGAAGTTCCAGCGCGGCGCCGCGCCCTCGCCGAGCTCGGCCGCCACCCAGCGGTAGAAGGGATGCGCCGCGCCGCCGATCACCCGCTGCTTGTCGGCGAGCGGGAAGTCGACGTCGAAATTGACCTCGCAGAAGCGCTTGATCCCGGCTTCCGTGCCCGGCTCCTGGCCGCCGAAATCGTTCGACGGCACGCCGAGCACGACCAGCCCGCGCGCGCGGTAGCGCCGCCACAGCTCCTGGAGCGCGGCGTATTGCGGCGTGAAGCCGCATTGCGAGGCGGTGTTGACCACCAGCAGCGCCTTGCCGCGGAAGGCGGCGAGCGGCAGCGGCGCGCCGTCGATGCCGGTGAACTCGAAGTCGAAGGCGGACATGGCCTGGCCCCC
>CAYTWJ010000371.1:0-3156 GCA_964442055.1 uncultured Rhodospirillaceae bacterium
GCCTCCGTCAGAACCGGTTCCAAATAGGGGAAACATGCTCTAGTCGGCGACAAGGTCCTTGTCGCGGTGCCTAACGGCGACGCGATAGCCCTCGTCGGTCAGCAGCCGCGCCAGCTTGCCGGCGACGAAGACCGAGCGGTGCCGACCGCCGGTGCAGCCGATGGCCAGCGTCAGGTAGCGCTTGCCCTCGCGGCCGTAATGCGGCAGCAGCGACAGCAGCATGTCGCCGAGGCCGGCGAAGAAGGGCGTGAAGGTCGCGTCGGCGGCGATGAAGGCGGCGACCGCGGTGTCCTCGCCGGTGAGCGGCCGCAGCACAGCCTCGTAGTGCGGATTGGCAAGGAAGCGCACGTCGAACACCAGATCGGCCTCGCGCGGCAGACCGCGGCGATAGGAGAACGACATCACCATCACGTTGAGGCCCGCATCGGTCTCCAGCGCGTAGTTGGCGGTGAGCAGCCGGCGCAGGTCGGGCAGCGCGAGCTGCGAGGTGTCGAGGACGAGGTCGGCGCGATCGCGCAGGCCCGCCACCAGCTGGCGCTCGAGCCGGATGCCGTCGAAAACCGGGCGGTCGCCGGCAAGCGGATGGCGCCGCCGCGTCGCGGTGAAGCGGTTGTGCAGAACCTCTTCGTCGCAATCGAGGAAGAGGAGCTGAACCGCCAGCTCGTCGCGGCCGCGCAGTTGGCCTAGACGGCCGGCGAACGCCTCGGGGCTGAAGTCGCGCGTGCGGCTGTCAATGCCGACGGCCATGGCGCGCGGCGACGCGGTACGCTCGCCGTCGGCCTCGCCGGTCACCAGCGGCATCAGCAGCGACAGCGGCAGATTGTCCACCGCCTCGTAGCCGAGGTCCTCGAGCAGCTTGAGCGCCGTCGTCTTGCCCGCGCCCGACATGCCGCTCACCAGCAGCAAGCGGGCCGGCGCCGCGCGCGTGCTCATGCCGCCGGCCCGAGCGAGCGGACCAGCGCCGGCCACAGACCCTGCCGGCGCGCCAGCGCCGCCGCCAGCCTGAGCTTGGCCGGCGCCGAAGCCGCGAAGGGATCGACCGCCAGCAGCGGAATCCGCTGTCCGAGATAATCGGCAAAGGCCGGATCGGGCAGGCGCGCCACGGCCTCGCCCGCCGCCAGGTCGACGGCGAGCGCCAGCGGGCTCGGTGCCTTCCATGGCAGCGACACGATGCCGAGACCGCGCACCTCGATCAGGCCGGCGAGCCGCACCGGCGGCCGCGCCTCGAGCCGGCCGCCCCGGCGATGCAGCTCGACCTGGTCGTCGGCCACCAGCGCGGCGCCTGCATCGATCAGCCGCAGCGCGAGATCGGACTTTCCCGACCCCGACGGTCCGCGCAGCAGAACGGCGACGCCATCGACCTCGACGCAGGTTGCGTGCACGCGCAGCATGGGGCGAGAGGGTGCGCCGTGCGCCACGCGCCGTCAACCGCGCCGCTCACGCCGGCAGGCGCACGGTGAAGCAGGCGCCGACGATCCGGCCGTCGGCGGCGGTGCGGTTGCGGGCGACAATGGTGCCGCCGAGCGAGCCGACGATCTGGCGCGAGATCGAGAGGCCGAGGCCCGAATGCGTGCCGAACGCCTCGCCCGGCGGCCGCTCGGTGTAGAAGCGGTCGAAGATGGCCTCCAGCTTGCCCTCGGGGATGCCGGGGCCCTCGTCCTCGACGCTGAACCAGACTGCGTCGCCCTCGCGCGCGGCCCGCACCCAGATGGTGCCGCCGCGCGGACTGAACGAGACCGCGTTCGCCAGCAGGTTGCGGAAAACCTGGCCAAGCCGCTCGCCGATTGCCGGCACGACGAGGGCGCCGGCGCCGGTGTCGATCGAGAGTTCGAGGCGCGGCGCATCCGCGCCGGCGGTATCGCGGAAAATGCCGGCGAGCACGGTCAGCATCTCGCCGACGTCCACCGGCTGGAGTTCGGCCCGCGCCAACTCGGCGTCGAGGCGGGAGGCGTCGGAGATATCGCTGATCAGCCGATCGAGACGGGCGACGTCCTCCTGGATGATTTCGATCAGGCGGCGCTGCTTCTCGGGATCGTTGGTGCGGCCCATGGTCTCGACGGCGCTGCGCAGCGAGGTCAGCGGGTTCTTGATCTCGTGGGCCACGTCGGCGGCGAAGGCTTCGATGGCGTCGAGGCGGAGGTAGAGCGCCGCGGTCATGTCGCGCAGCGCCGCCGAGAGATCGCCGATCTCGTCGCGGCGGGCGGTGAAGTCGGGGATGTGGACCTTGCGCCCGCGCGCGGCACGCACCCGGTCGGCGGCCTCGGCCAGCCGGCGCACCGGCCGGGCGATGGTGCCGGCAAGGAAGAACGACATCAACACGGTGACGACCAGGACGGCGGCGAAGATCTGCAGGATGCCGATGCGCACCTCGCGCACGCTCTGCTCGATCTCGGCCGAATCGACGCTCAGCATCAGCGCGCCGACGACCTTGCGCAGTCCCTGGACGGGAACGGCGACGGAGATGATCAGGGTGCCGTCGCCGGCGTCGCGCAGCGCGCTGGCCGGCTCGCCGCCGAGCGCCTCCAGCGCCTCGGCATAGTCGTCGACCCGCTGCAGCGCGTGCTCGCGGTAGGGGGGGAGTCCGCTGTCGGGCGGCAGCCAGCCGAAGGCGAGATCGTAGAGCAGCTCGGCGACCCGTTGCAGGCGGGTCGGCTGGCTCGGCGGCGGCAGCGTGCGCAGGATCACGTCGCGCCCCGCCGAGGCGAGGAAGCGGCTGTCGACGATCAGCCGCCCGGCCTCGTCGAACAGGCGCGCCCGCGTGCCGGTCGGCGCGACCAGCCGACGGATGATCTGTTCGGCGGTGGGGCGCGACAGCCGCAGCGCCAGATCGGCCTCGGCGATCGCCGATTCGCCGAGCGCGCATTCGCCGTTCCCGGACTACGGCCAGCTCACCTACTTCCCGGTGGGCAAGGGCGTGCGCCTGGATCAGGAGTACGTGGGCAAGTGGGAAGCGACGCGCGAGGTCCAGCCGGGGAGCTATGCGCTCACCGACTACGACTTCGAGAAGCCGAGCGCGAGCCTCGCCGTCAACCGGCAGCTCGCGCGGTCTCACGACCAGTCCAAGTTCAAGGTCTTCGACTATCCCGGCGGCTACACCAAGACCGGCGACGGCGAGCAGTACGTGCGCACGCGGCTGGAGGAGCTGCAGTGCCAGTG
>CAYTWJ010000372.1:0-3140 GCA_964442055.1 uncultured Rhodospirillaceae bacterium
GTTGAGGTCGGGATGGGTATAGTCGATGCCGGTGTCGATCACCGCCACGTCGACGTCGACGCGCCTGTCGTCGTGGCCGTCGATGCCGATCTTGGGGTTGCCATCGGCGAAGATGCGCCGGATGCCCGTCGGCACGGTCTGCGCGAAGGCCTGCACGTCCTGGTCGGGCTCGACATGGGCGACGCGCGGGCTGCGTCCGAGCGCAGCCGCGGCCGCCGGCGACATCGCCGCGGCGAAACCTTTCAGCGCGTGGCTGTAGACCAGGCGGGCCGAAAAGCCGAGCGCGCGCCCCAACGCCGCCGCCTCGGCCGCCGGGTCGGCCACCTCGTCGCGCAGCACGACGATGTATTCGCCGGGAACGATGCCTTGCGGCCGCAGCGGCACCGCCCCGCCCGCGTCCTGCGCCGCCGCCGGACTCGCGGCCAGGGCCGACAGCAGCCCGAGCGCCGCCGCTACCCGTGCGAATGTTCTCATCGCCCCCTCCCCGTGCCGCCAATGCGCCATCCGATCGAGGCGCGTAGTCTACACTTGCCCGCGTTAAAAATCTGTGGCGGCGATGCCGGGATTCGGCATTAACCAAGTAAGTCCTTGCGGTGCGGGGCGAAATCGGCGCCCCGACCAAGTATTCGTTTACCGGCACGCCGCGTCGGCGAATGTCGGCCGCGCGGCAACAATTCGGTCGCTTTGGCCCAATACCATTGCGTGTTAGACTATTGCCGAAGTCGCGCCATCGTGGCGCCCATGTGTGCCGCGGCGCGGCGCAGCGCAACAAGCAATGCCGATCAGGCAGGGGGCGGCGATGACCCGGGCACGGCGCGCGACATTCCTCAAGTCAGCGGTGTTGCTGGCATGGCCGGTCGTGGCGCTGCTCGCGCTCGCCGGCACGCCGGCCGGCGCCGCCTCGAATGCCGACCAGGCGGCACAGGCGGCGGCGCCTGCGGCGCAGTGGCCGACCCTTGCCGACCGCGACGGCGATGGCCTGGCCGACACGCTCGGCGCCAGGCTCGTCGGCGCCGGGCCGGACGAGCGCCTCGACGTGGTGGTATTGATGAGCGGCGCCGGCGGCGGCCGCGCCGCCGCCGCCGCGGCGCAGGCCCTGGTCGGTGCCTTCGACGTCCGGCGCGAATTCACCATCATCGACGGCTTCGCCGCGACCATGAGCGCGGCGCAGGTGCGCGCGCTTGCGCGCGCGCAGGGCGTGCTGCGCGTCGAGGACGACTTCACCGTGCGCACCCAGATGAACCTGGCGCGCGCGGATTTCGGCGCCGACGCCGCCCGCACGACGTACACGGTCGATGGCGCCGGCATCGGCATCTGCGTCGTCGACACCGGCGTCGATCCCGGCCACGAGCAGCTCGATAACGGCAAGGTCGTCCTGTTCAATGATTTCGTGAACAACCAGACCCCCGCCTACGACGACCACGGCCACGGCACGCACGTCGCCTCGATGGCGGCCGGCGACGGCACCGGCGGCGCCAGCGCGGCGACCTACCGGGGCGTGGCGCCGGGCGCCAGCATCTACGCCGCCAAGGTGCTGAACTCGGGCGGCAGCGGCAGCGACAGCAACGTCGTCGCGGGGGTCGACTGGTGCGCGCAGCAGCCGGGGGTGCGCATCATCTCGCTCAGCCTCGGCAGCGACGCGGCGAGCGACGGCAGCGACGCGCTGAGCCAGGCGGTCAATGCTGCCGTCACCAATCACGGCAAGGTCGTGGTCGCCGCGGCCGGCAATTCCGGCGACGACAACGGCTCGGTCGGCAGCCCGGCGGCGGCGCTGCAGGCGATCGCCGCCGGCGCGGTGGCCGAACATTCCGGCACCGCCGGCGCCGGCAACACCTCGCTCGGCGTCTACCTCGCGCCGTTCTCGAGCCGCGGCCCGACCGGCGACGGCCGCATCAAGCCCGAGATCGCCGCGCCCGGCGTCAGCATCACCGCGGCGAAGAAGGGCACGACCGACGGCTACATCACCTACAGCGGCACCTCGATGGCGACGCCCTTCACCTCGGGCGCGATCGCGCTCGCCCTCGACCGCAACGAAAATCTCACGCCGGGCGAGGTGCGCGCGCTCATCGCCTGCACCGCGGCCGACCGCGGCCCGGCCGGCCAGGACAACGACTGGGGCCACGGCCTGATCGACGTCAAGGCGCTGGTCGCCAAGGCCGATGATCCGACCTGCGCGACCGCGCCGACCGCCGACCAGCGCACCAGCTTCCCGCAGCGCGTCTTCGTCAGCGACAGCGTGCCCAACAACGGCGCGCGCACGCACTATATCGATGTCGCCGCCGGCGACCTCGGCATGCCGCTGGCGGTGACCATGATCATCGCCGGCCAGGCGAAATGCGCGCTGCAGTTCGGCAATCTCTGCTGGGCGTTCGAGTATTCGCCCGACCTCGACGTCGAGCTGCACGACCCCGACAACGTGCCGGTGGCGGAGAGCACCTGCATGGCGGGCCTCGATTGCGGCGCGGTCGGCCGCCAGGAGACGCTCTATTACCGGCTGTCCAAGGCCGGCACCTACCAGCTCATCGTCTACGCGGTGCAGGATTCGGTGAACAACGGCAAGGGCGGGCCCTATTCGCTCGATATTTCCTGGGGCGCGCTCGCCGCCGCACCGAGCGACCCGCCGCCGGACCCGCCGCCGGCAACTGAAATGCGGGTAAGCAGCCTGACCGGCTCGAAATCCAGCCTCAAGGGCGGCTGGATCGCCACTGCCACCATCGGCATCGTTAGCGGCGGCACGCCCGTCGTTGGCGTCCTCGTCACCGGCAACTGGAGTGGCGGCTACAGCGCCGGCGGTGTGACCTGCATGACGAACTCAAGCGGCTTCTGTTCCGTCTCGACGGCAAAGATGAGCAATAAGAAAACCAGCGCCACCTTCACCATTACCGCCGCGACCAAGGATGGCTACATCCTGACCGACGGCGCGGGCGACAGCGTGACCATCACGAAGTAGCAGATCGCCGGAAAATGCCGGCCAAGGCCTTCGACCTCACCCTTCGACTTTGCTCAGGGTGAGGTCGAGTCCTTTATAAGGCTCGTCCTCACACTGAGATGGCCTAATCGGGCCGTCGAGAGCGGGTTGCACAAAAGCGGCTGCTCCTCTGTGATCGGTGTGCATGAACGTGGTCGAGCTGGTCTCGCCA
>CAYTWJ010000373.1:0-3120 GCA_964442055.1 uncultured Rhodospirillaceae bacterium
CACGGTGGCGTGCTCGAACAGCTCGATGTTCTGGAAGGTGCGGGCGATGCCGAGCGCGGCGATGCGATGCGCCGGCACGGCGGTGATCTCGGCGCCGTTGAAGTGGAGCCGGCCCTCGGTCGGGTCGTAGATGCGGCTGATCAGGTTGAAGATCGTCGTCTTGCCGGCGCCGTTGGGGCCGATGATGGTGAACACCTCGCCCTCGGCGACCGCGAAGCTGACGCCGTCGACGGCGCGGATGCCGCCGAAGCTGATCGAGAGGCCGTCGGCGCGCAGCAGGCTCACCGCATGCGCTCCGACTTCAGATAGGCCTTCTGGCGCTTGAACGTCGCCCGCTTGTAGAGCGGGAAGAGCTGGAAGTAGAGCTTGATCTTGAGCCAGCGGCCGTAGATGCCGCGCGGCTCGAACAGCACGATCAGCACCAGGATCAGGCCGAACAGCCCCGGCTCCAGGCTCGGCTGGCGGGCGATCTCCTCGGGCAGGTAGTCGCGCAGGATCGCGATCAGCTGCGGCAGCGCGCCGACGAACAGCGCGCCGAAGACGACGCCGTGCAGCGAGCCGAGCCCGCCCACCGCCACCATCAAAAGCAGCGTGATCGACATCAGAACGTTGAAGGCGTCGGGCGAGAGATAGCCGAGCTTGTGGCCGAACAGCGCCCCGGCCAGGCCGGTGAAGCCGGCCGAGATGGCGAACGCCGTCGCCTTGGTCAGCAGCAGGTTGACGCCCATGCTCTGCGCCGCCACCTCGCTGTCGCGCACGGCGACGAAGGCGCGGCCCGTCGGCGAGCGCAGGAGGTTGACCGCCGCCAGCATCACCGCCACCAGCACCGCGAGCGTGAGGTAATAGAACTGCCAGTCCTCCTTGAGCCGGAGCCCGAACAGGCTCACCGCCTCGACCGGCAGGCCGAAATGGCCCTTGGTCACCGTCTCCCAGCGCGCGAACACCTCCTCGACGATGGTGGCGAAGGCGAAGGTGGCGATGGCCAGATAGACGCCAGTGACACGCAGCGCGGGCAGGCCGACGACGAAGCCGACGGCGGCGGCGACCACGCCGGCGAGCGGCATCGTCACCACGAATGGCCAGCCCTGGCCGACCAGGAAGGCGTTGGCGTAGGCGCCGATGCCGAGGAAGGCGGCGTGGCCGAGCGAGATCAGCCCGGTATAGCCGAACAGCAGCATCATGCCGACCCCGGCGATGGCGTAGATGAAGACGAAGGACAGCTCGCCGAGAAAGAAATCCTCGAGCGCCAGCGGCGCCAGCAAGAGGGCAGCGAGCAGCAGGCCGTACCAGAAGCGGTCGCCGCCGTGGCGGAACAGCCCGATGTCCTGGTCGTAGTCGGTCTTGAAGAGGAAGCGCATGGCCCGGACTAGACCTTCTTGCGGCCGATGGTGCCGAAGAGCCCTTCGGGCTTGACGGCGAGCGTGACCAGCAGCACGACGTAGGCGGCGACGTCCTTGAAGCCCTGCTCCAGGTAGGCGCCGGCGAACTGCTCGACCAGGCCGATGATGACGCCGCCGATGACCGCGCCGGGGAACGAGCCGAAGCCGCCGAGGATCGCCGCCGCCAGCGCCTTGAAGCCGATCAGCCCCATGCTGACGCTGATCAGCGACACCGGCGCGAGCAGGATGCCGGCCACCGCAGCCACCGCCGCCGACAGGCTCCAGATCAGCGAGAACACCGTCTTGACCGGAATGCCCATGTAATAGGCAGCGAGTTGGTTCTGCGACGCCGCCTGCATGGCGACGCCGAGCCGGGTGTGGCGGAAAAAGGCGTAGAGCGCGCCGCAGAGCAGCGCCGTGCCGGCGATGATCGCCAGGTATTCCTGCGCCGCGACGACGCCGCCGATCTCGACCACCTTGCCGGTGAAGGGCGTCTCGATCGAATGCGTCTGCGTCCCCCAGGCCGGCACCATCGAGGCGGCCGAGCGGAAGAGCAGGCCGAGGCCGAGGGTGAGCAGGATGATGCCGACATTGGACTGGCCGATGATCGGCCGCAGGAAGACCCGGTCGACCAGGTTGCCGAACACCGCCAGCGACAGCACCGCCAGCACGACGCCGGCCCAGTAGGGCAGGCCGAGCACGGCGACGAAGGTGAAGCCGGCGAAGGCGCCCAGCATCAGCAGCTCGCCCTGGGCGAAATTGGTGATCTCGGTCGCCTTGTAGATGAGGGCGAAGCCGAGCGCGACCAGGCCGTAGATGCAGCCTACTGCCAGCCCGTTGATGGCCAGTTGCAGGAACTCGACCAGACTTGATCCTCCCCTGGCCGGATCTTGTTTGGATTGGGCCCGGCGCGCGACGTTTATAGAGGGAGCCCGCGAACGAGGTCAATCACGGCTGCGTCGCCCGCCTAAGCAGGCCTTGCCGGGGGCGCCGCAAGCCGCTAAGCCCATGGGCCGAGCCAGCGAACCCCGATGAGCGACGCCATCCCCTTCCGCCGCGACATGGCCTTCGCCTACGGCGAGCCGGCCGCGCTGTCGCCGCTCGTCCGCCGGGTGGTCGCGCGCAACCCCTCGCCCTTCACCTTCCACGGCACCGGCACCTACATCGTCGGCCGCGGCCGGGTGGCGATCGTCGACCCCGGCCCGGCGCTCGACGAGCACATTGCCGCCCTGCTCGCCGCGGTCCGCGGCGAAACGGTGACCCACATCGTCGTCACCCACACGCATCGCGACCACTCGCCGGCGGCGGCGGCGGTCAAGGCCGTCACCGGGGCGCCCACCCTCGGCTTCGGGCCTCATCCGGTCGCCCCGGACGGCCCGCGCGTCGAGGAGGGCGGCGACCACGCCTTCGTTCCCGACATCGTGCTCGCCGACGGCGATGTCGTCGCCGGCGAGGGTTGGACGCTCGAGGCGCTGCACACGCCGGGACATATCTCCAACCACCTCTGCTTCGCGCTGCCCGAGGAGAGCGCGCTTTTCTCCGGCGACCACGTGATGGGCTGGTCGACCAGCGTGATCTCGCCTCCCGACGGCGACATGGCCGACTATTTCGCCTCGTTGCGCAAGCTGCTGGCGCGCGACGACCAGCTCTTCTACCCGACCCACGGCCCCCCGGTGCCCGAGCCGCAGGCCTTCGTCCGCGCCTACATCGCGCACCGCGAGGCGCGCGAGCGGCAGATCCT
>CAYTWJ010000374.1:0-3113 GCA_964442055.1 uncultured Rhodospirillaceae bacterium
CTCGAGGTCAGCACCGCCACCACCGGCCCGGCCGGCTGCCCGCCGGCCCGGACGCGCTCGCCGAGCGCGGCCAGCGCGGCGGCGCCGGAATATTCCTGCCACAGGCCTTCGCGGGCCAGCGCCCCTGCGGCCTCGCGCACCGTCTCCTCGCCGAAGAGCAGCGCCGCGCCGGCGCTGTCGCGCACCGCGACGACGCCGCGAAAGCCGCTCACCGTGCAGGCGATCCCCGCCGCCAGCGAGGGCGGGCCGGCGACCTCGGCCGCCGCCCGGTTGCCGCCGATCGCCCGCGCCAGCGGCCCGCGCGTCGCCGGCTCGGCGGCCAGGAGGCGCGGCACGCCGTCGGCGAGGCCGAACGTTGCGAGCTCGCGGAAGCCCTTGTGGAGGCCGTAGAGGAGCTCGGCATAGCCGGTGGGGACGACCACGGTTCCCGGCATCCGGCCGCCGAGCTGGGCGAAGATCTCGTAGGCGATGGTCTTGTAGCCTTCGGGGCCGAAGGGGTGGCCGGTGTGGAAGCGGGTCAGGTTGCTCGCCGGCATGAAGCCGGTCTCGGCGACGATCCGCCTGAGCGCGTCCCAGCGCCGCTCGGTCGGCGACAGCACGACGAAGGCGCCGAGCTCGGCGAGGAAGCGGCGGAAGGCCGGCTGGGCGTCGGGGCTGGTGACGACGACGCAAGGGAGCCCGGCACGCGTCGCATAGGCCGCCGCGGCCACGCCGTGGTTGCCGGTCGAGGCGACGGCGACGCCCGGCGCGCCGCTGGCCAGCGCCGCGCTGACCGTGCACAGATTCAGGCGGTCCTTGTGGCTCCAGGTCGGATTGCGGCTCTCGTCCTTGAGGTGGAGCGGCTGGGCGAGGCCGGTCCACTCGGCCAGCCGCGGCGCCGCCACGAGCGGCGTCCCGCCCTCGCCGAGCGACAGCCCCGGCGCCAGCGGCGGCAGCAGCGGCGCCCAACGTTCGAGGCCGGGCAGCGGCGGCTGACGGAACAGGGCCGGATCGACCTTGGCATACTCGAAGTCGATCTCGAGCGGGTATTGCATCTCGGCGTCGCTCGAGGCCGGGCAGCCCGCGACCAGCGGCGGGTAGAGCGGGAACAGCCGGCTCGGATCGCCGAGCGAGCGCTGGCCGATCGCCCGCGAAGGGCTCTGCCGCACCCAATCGGCCTGGCGCGAATCGAGGTTCATGCTAGCATCGCGCTCCCGACGGGGGCCGGAGGGAGGAATGGAAAGCCAGGTTCTTGCCGACAAGGCCAAGCCGCGCGGCCGCTATCCGCATTTCAAGCGGGCCGGCGACTTCGTGTTCGTTTCCGGCATCTCGGCCCGCCAGGCCGGCAATGTCATCCCCGGCGCCGAGGCCGACGCGATGGGCACGACCCGGCTCGACATCCGCACCCAGACCCGCGCCTGCATCGAGAACGTGCGCGACGTGCTCAAGGCCGCGGGCTGCGATCTCGGCGACCTGGTCGAGATCACCGCCTTCCTCGTCGACATGAACGACTTCGGCGGCTACAACGAGGCCTACGCCGAGTTCTTCGGCTACGACGGCCCGGCGCGCACCACGGTCGCCGTGCATCAGCTGCCGCATCCGCATCTGCGCATCGAGATCAAGGCCATCGCCTACAAGCCCTCCGGGCGCTGAAGCCGCCACGCCGCGCCGCCTCAGCGCAGCGCCGGGGTGATCTCCTCGGCGAACATCTGCATCTGGTCGAGCAGCTCGGCCACGTCGTTGGCGGCGAAGTAGATGCCGAGGAAGTGGGTCACTCCGGCCTCCTTGAAGCGCAGCGCCTTCTCGCGCACGGCCTCGAAGCTGCCGACCAGGTTGATCTCCTCCATCTCGAGGCCGCTCTGCTCCTTGAGCGTCGAGACGCGCAGCGACATCAGGTGCTTGTACATCTGGCTCTGCTTGAAGCGGGCGGTCGCCGCCTCGTGGTCGCGGCCGAGATGGGCGATGTATTGCGGCGCGATGGCGACGGCGGCGGGGTCGCGCCCGGCCGCTTGCGCGATTCCGCGCAGCTCGGCGACGTGGCGGCGCAGGCGCTCGGCCTCCATGCCGGCCGGGATCCAGCCGTCGCCCGACAGCGCCGCGCGGCGCACCTGGGCGACGTTGTTGCCGCCGAAATAGATCGGCAGCCGCTTCTGCAGCGGCTTGGGGTAGAGCTCGACGTCGCGGAAGCGGTAGTACTTGCCCTCGAACGAGGCCACCCGCTGGCCGAACAGCAGCTCGAGCGCGCGCGCCCCTTCCTCGACCATCTCGCCGCGATGCGCCTTGGCGTCCGGCCACAGGGCCTCGAATTCCTCGCGGTAGGCGCCGACGCCGACGCCGAGCTCGACCCGCCCGCCGCTGAAATGGTCGAGGGTGGCGATCTGCTTGGCGGTGACGACGATGTCGCGGCGCATCGGCAGCACCAGGATGCCGGTGCCGACGCGCAAGGTCGTGGTGTTGGCGGCGACGAAGGCGTAGGTGACCAGCGGCTCCCAGAAGCGCGGCGGGACGGGAAACTCGGCCCGCACGTAGTTCTGGGTGGTCATGTGGTCGTTGCCCCACACCGAATGGTAGCCGAGACGCTCGGCATGCCGGGCGATGCGGATCACCGCCTCGGGGTCGGAGAACGGGATCGGGTACGTCAAGCCCTCCATGCCCGTGGGCAGCCCGGCGCTGACGATCATCTGCTTTTCCTCACCACTTCGTTCGATTGCTGAAACGAGCCGATCCCGCGTGCGCAGGCTGCCGATGACTCTTTTGTTCACCCTCCCACTTCGACAAGCCCAGCGTGAGGGTGAGAGTTTTCAAAGATTCGACCTCATCCTGCCGAGCCCGTCGAACGGTGAGGTCGAGGACGCTGCCGGGCATGTTGTGGCAAGCTGTCAGGAGGCGCGCCGGCGGGCGCGCTCGGTCGCCGCCAGATCGAGCGTCATGTCGTCGCCGATCACCACGCCGTATTCGCTCAGCGCCGCCGCGCGCGAGACCAGTCCCAGCCGGACGTCCTCGAGCACGCGGGCCGGGTCGCGGCGGAACGGATCGCCGAGGCCGCCGCCGCCCGGCATCAGGATGGTCAGCGTCTCGCCGCGCGGCACGGTCTGCTGGCCCTTGCCGCGCAGCGCCTCGCGGGTCGACAGGTG
>CAYTWJ010000375.1:0-3091 GCA_964442055.1 uncultured Rhodospirillaceae bacterium
GGCCTGCGGCGTTGGCAAGTAGTCGACCAGGCCCGCGCAATAGATCAGGTCCTGGGGCGGGAAGGTCTGGATCAGGTCGGGCCGGCCGAGCAGCTGAGTGAAGGAGAGGTGGAGGCAGGCGACGCGGATCGCGTCCGCGCTCGCCGCCGCGAAGGGGTAGATCGCGTCGTAGGCCGCCGCCAGCGCCGCATTGTCCTGGTCGATGAGGGTGAAGGCCGCGCCTCGCCTCGGTTCGGCGGCTCGCAGGGCGCGCACCACCTCGCGCGCCGAGCCGGAGCCGAGGCTGGTGACCGCCAGCTCCTCGCCGGGGCGGGCGAGGCGTTCGGCGATGCTGTCGGCGATCATCGCCATCCGCGTGCCGACGCAGCCGCCGACCTCGAGGCCGATGCGATGGCAGAGCCGCGCATAGGCGCTGTCGCCGCGATCGCCGCCGTCATAGACGTAGTTCATGATCTCGAAGTCGCCGGGGTAGCCGCGCGGCTTCTCGTATGAGCGGCGCCAGATCGGGCCGGCGACCAGCTCCGGCGTCACCACCGCCTCGGTGAAGCGCTTGCCGGCGGCGACCGCGCGGCGGTCGGCCAGCAGCGGCGTCACCGCGGCATGGCCTTCGCGCAACAAGGCGCGCCATTCGGCGGGAAAACGCTCGGCGCACATGGCGAAAATGTCCTCGAAGCGACGGCGCGCCTCGGGGCTCTCGCCGGCATGGCGCTCGTGGCGGTCGAGCAGGCTGCGGTAGCGGCGCAGCATGTAGACGAGGTCGGCGCAGACGCGCCGGTACTCGGGCGTGACGTAGAGCGCGTGCTCGGCCGGCGCCTCGTCGAGCTCCTGGCGCGCGGCGATCCGGTCGTGTTCGGCGACCAGGCCGGAAATGTCGAGATAGCCGTTGACGATGCGGATGCCGATCCGGATGCCGCGCTTGTCGGGCTGGCGGCGGGCGATCTCGCCGCGGCCGCTATAAACCACCGCGCCATCGACGCCGAGCGCCAGATCGACCGTCCGGCCGACATCGCCGATCGGGCCCGGTTCGACCGCCTGGATCGCCAAGCCGCTCATGCTGAGATCGTGAACGGCGTACGACTGATTGCCGATGATGACGTGCGGCGGCACCTTGGCCAACAGGTCCTTGGCGCGGAAACGTTGCGACCGGAACCGAATCTCGCGCCCCTCGGCCCCGCGCAACTCGCTGTACGACTGCATTGCGGACGCCCCTTGCCCCTGAGATGGGACGCACCTTTGCCTTCATTCGCCTCCCAGACAGGCCGGGTAGAGCACCAAGAGCGGGCTCCTGGCCCAAATCCGAGCGCGAAAATACTGCAGACTCAGATGCGTAGTCCCCAAATCGCAACCGCAATATTAGAGCGGTTGATTAACCCTAACAACTGATTAATCTTCTCGACAAATCAACCCATCGTCACTGCAAAGCAGAGAGACGCAACATCTTGATGAGCCTGGAGCGGCGCGACTCTGAACTTGAACTGGAAATTCCTTTGCGTGTCGGGCGATGCGCGGCTTATCCACAGATCGTTCGATCAACGCCGCCGCCGGCCCGGACCGCCGTCGGCGCGCGGGCCTTTGGCGATTGCCTCGGGACCGAAGCGGGCACGCAGGTCATCGACGGCGCGTTCGATCGCGGCGCGACTCCGGCCGCCGAGGTCGAGCAGGTCGGGCGGATCGGCGGCCTCGGGACGGTCGAGATTCTCGACCCCGATTCCGATCAGCCGGAAGGCGGTGCCTTCGGCGGCGGCGGCGAGCAGCGGCCGGGCGGCGCGGAAGATGCTGTCGGCAAGCTGCGTCGGCGCCGGCAGGCTGACCCGGCGGGTGAGCAGGCGGAAGCGCGCCGTCTTCAGCTTGAGCGTCACGGTGCGGCCGGCGAGGCCCTGGCGCTTGAGCCGCGCCGCCACCGTCTCGCACAGCGGCCAGAGCAGCGTCTCCAGCCGGTCGCGGGCGGCGATGTCGACCTCGAAGGTGGTCTCGGCCGAGACGCTCTTGGTCTCGGCATCCGGCTCGACCGTGCGCTCGTCCTCGCCGCGCGCGAAATGGTAGAGGCGGCGGCCCATGGCGCCATAGCGCGCCGCCAGCCACGGCAGGTCGCGCTGCTGCAGCTGGCCGATGGTGCGGATGCCGTCGGCGTTGAGGCGGCGCTCCAGCACCTTGCCGACCCCCCAGATGGTGCCGACGCCGCGGCCGGCGAGGACCGCCATCGCCTCGGCGCGGCCGATCACCGCGAAGCCGCGCGGCTTGTCCATGTCCGAGGCGAGCTTGGCCAGGAACTTGTTGCAGGAGAGGCCGACGGAGACGGTGACGCCGACCCGCTCCTCGATGCGCCGCGCCAGCCGGGCCAGCGTCAGCGCCGGCGCGCCGCGGTGCAGCCGCTCGGTGCCGGCGAGGTCGAGAAAGGCCTCGTCGAGCGAGAGCGGCTCGACCAGCGGCGTGGTCTCCAGCATCAGCGCGCGCACCTCGCGGCTGGCGGCGGCGTATTTGGCCATGTTGGGGCGGATCACCACCGCTTCGGGGCAGGCGGCGAGGGCCTTGAACATCGGCATCGCCGAGCGCACGCCATAGAGGCGCGCGACGTAGCAGGCGGCGGCGACCACGCCGCGCCGCCCGCCGCCGACGATCACCGGCTTGTCGCGCAGCGCCGGGTCGTCGCGCTGCTCGACCGAGGCGTAGAAGGCGTCGCAATCGACATGGGCGAGCGACAGGGTCGCCAGCTCGGGATGGGCGAGGACGCGCGGCGAGCCGCAGGCCGCGCAGCGAGGCGCGCCGTCGCGCGCCGGCGCCAGGCAGTCGCGGCAGAACGCGCTCATCCCGGCGCCTCGGCCTCGGCCCAGAGCCAGGCGGCGCCGCGCCCGCCGGAGCTGTCGCCGTGGCGGGCGCGGACGAGCGGCGTGCGGATCTCGTCGGAGAACGCGTAGGCGGCCCACAAGCGGGGCACGCTGGCGTAGAGCCGCTCGATGTTGCTGAGCCCGCCGCCGAGCACGATCACGTCGGGATCGAGCAGGTTGAGAACCGTGGCCAGCGCCTTGGCGAGCCGGCGCTCGTAGCGCTCCATCGTCGCCGCCGCCGCCTTGTCTCCCGCCGCGGCGCGGGC
>CAYTWJ010000376.1:0-3067 GCA_964442055.1 uncultured Rhodospirillaceae bacterium
CATGCGCATGACCGAGCAGCGCCGGGTCATCGCGCGCGTGCTGAGCGAAGCCGAAGACCATCCCGACGTCGAGGAGCTGTACCGCCGCGCCACGGCGGTCGATCCCAAGATCAGCATCGCCACGGTCTACCGCACCGTGCGCCTGTTCGAGGAGGCCGGCATCCTCTCCCGCCTCGATTTCGGCGACGGGCGGGCGCGCTACGAGGAGGCGCCCGAGGAGCACCACGACCACCTGATCGACGTCAAGAGCGGCAAGGTGACCGAGTTCCGCGACGCCGAGATCGAGGCGTTGCAGGAAGCCATCGCCCGCAAGCTCGGCTACCGGCTGGTCGGCCACCGGCTGGAACTCTACGGCGTTCCGCTCGGCCCCGACGACGAGCGCGGCGATTGAGACCGCGCGCCGGCCGGCGGCGATGAGCACGATCCGCGCGATTGTCGTCCTGGCCTTGGCGACGCTGTGGACGGTTCCGCTGCTCCTTCTCCAGATCGTCGCGACCCAGTTGCGCTGGCGCCTGGCCGAGGCGATCCCGATGCTCTACCACCGGGGCATCGTGCGGCTGTTGCAGCTCAAGGTGGTCCGCGTCGGCACGCCGTCGCCGGCGCGCCCGACGCTCTATGTCGCCAACCATGTCTCGTGGCTGGACATCATCGTCCTCGATACCATGGTGCGCGGCTCCTTCGTCGCCAAGCACGAGGTGGCGACCTGGCCCGTCTTCGGCCTGTTCGCCAGGCTGCAGCGTTGCGTCTTCATCGAGCGCAAGGCGCGGCGCACCGCCGACCACCGCGACGAGATGGAGGTCCGGCTCGAGGCCGGCGACAACCTGATCCTCTTTCCCGAGGGGACGTCGTCGGATGGCTTGCGCCTGCTGCCGTTCAAGAGCGCCTTCTTCGTCCTGGCCGAGAAGTCCTTCCACGGCAAGCCGCTGGTCGTGCAGCCGACGTCGATCGCCTACCACCAGCTCAACGGCATGCCGGTGGGGCGACGGTGGATGCCGATCTTCGCCTGGGTCGGCGACGAGAACCTGTTGCCGCATCTGTGGCGCTACCTCAAGGCCGGGCCGGCCGAGGTGCTGGTCGAATTCCACGCGCCGGTCACGATCGACCAGTTCGCCTCGCGCAAGGCGCTCGCCCAGCATTGCCGCGAGACCATCCTCGAGGCGATCAGCGCCGCTCATGCCGGGCGGCCGCGGCGCGCCAGCGCCCTGACGCCGCTTCCCGCCGCCGCCACCCCCGCCGCCGCGGGGGCGCAACCTTGACTAATCGGGGTCGGGTGCTAGTGTGCCCTCGACGCCGCCGTCGCGGCAGCGCAGCATCGCAAAACTCACGATTGCCACGGGCGGCGACATCAGCTGCCGGGACCGAGCGCGCTTGACGAAGAAGCTCCATATCAAGACCTTCGGCTGCCAGATGAACGTCTACGACTCCGCCCGCATGGCGGACGTGCTGGCGCCGCTGGGTTACGCGCCGGGCGAGACGGCGGACGGCGCCGATCTGGTGATCCTCAATACCTGTCACATCCGCGAGAAGGCGGCCGAGAAGGTCTATTCCGAGCTCGGCCGGCTGCGCCGGCTGCAAATCGACCGGGCGGCCGCCGGCGGGCGCTTGCTGATCGGCGTCGGCGGCTGCGTGGCGCAGGCCGAGGGCGCCGAGATCCGCCGCCGCGCGCCCTATGTCGATCTGGTGTTCGGCCCGCAGACCTTGCACCGGTTGCCCGAGATGGTGGCGCGCGCGCTGGCCGGCGGCGGCGTGGTCGACACCGATTTTCCCGCCGAGGCGAAGTTCGACGAGCTGCCGCAGACGGCGGCGCCGCAGGGGCCGGCGGCCTTCCTCACCGTGCAGGAGGGCTGCGACAAGTTCTGCAGCTTCTGCGTCGTTCCCTACACCCGCGGCGCCGAATATTCGCGCCCCGTCGCGGCGGTGCTCGCCGAGGCGCGCCGGCTGGTCGCCGGCGGCGCGCGCGAGATCACGCTGCTCGGCCAGAACGTCAACGCCTATCACGGCGAGGGGCCCGACGGGCGGGCCTGGCCGCTCGCCCGCCTGATCGGCGCGCTCGCCGGCATCGACGGCCTCTGGCGCCTGCGCTACACGACGTCGCATCCGCTGGAGATGAGCGACGACCTGGTCGCCGCCCATCGCGACGTGCCGGCGCTGATGCCGTTCCTGCACCTGCCGGTGCAGTCGGGCGCGGATCGCGTGCTGGCGGCGATGAACCGCCGCCATCGCGCCGACGACTACCGGCGCATCGCGGCGCGGCTGCGCGCCGCGCGGGCCGATCTCGCGCTGTCGAGCGATTTCATCGTCGGCTTCCCCGGCGAAAGCGACGCCGATTTCCAGGCGACGCTGGCGCTGATCCGCGACATCGGCTACGCGCAGGCCTATTCGTTCAAGTTCAGCGCCCGCCCCGGCACGCCCGCCGCCGCGCTGCCCGGCCAGATCGACGATGCGGTCAAGGCCGAGCGGCTGGCCGAGCTGCAGGCGCTCATCGAATCCCAGGCGGCGGCCTTCAACCGGGCCGCCGTCGGCCGCACGCTGCCGGTGCTGCTGGACCGCCCCGGCCGCCATCCCGGCCAGCTCGCCGGCCGCAGCCCTCACATGCAGGCCGTGCACGTGCCGGCGCCGGCCGGCGCCCTGGGCACGCTGGCCGAGGTCACGGTGACGGGGGCGACGGCGCTGAGCCTGGCCGGTCGCCTCGAACGCGAACCTGCGGAGACGGTCGCGGCATGACGAGAGCGGTATCTTGAACGAACTGGCCGACGCGGGCGGCGCCCAGCCGCTGGTGATCGATTTCGCCGACAACCGCTTGCTGGCGGTCCTGTTCGGCGAACACGACCGCAACCTGGCCCGCATCGAGCAGAAACTCGGCGTGACCCTGACGCCGCGCGGCAACCGCCTGGCGATCGGGGGCGCGCCCGAGATGCAGCAGGTCGCGCGCGACGTCCTCACCGCGCTCTACGGTCGCCTGCAGCGCGGCGAGGAGGTGGGCCCCGGCGAGGTCGACGGCGCGATCCGCATGGCCGAGGGCCGCCGTGCCGGGCAGCAGGTGCCGGCCGCCGCCGAAATCGACCTC
>CAYTWJ010000377.1:0-3064 GCA_964442055.1 uncultured Rhodospirillaceae bacterium
TCGCGCCCTTGACGGCGTGGTTGGCTTCGGGGGCGGGCAGGATGCCCTCGGCGCGTGCGAACAGCACGCCGGCCTCGAACACCTTGGTCTGGTGGTGGGCGACCGCTTCGATCAGCCCGAGCTCCTTGACGTGGCTGACCAGCGGCGACATGCCGTGGTAGCGCAGCCCGCCGGCATGGAAGCCCGGCGGGACGAAGGTCGAGCCGAGCGTGTGCATCTTGACCAGCGGCGTCAGGTGCCCGGTGTCGCCGAAATCGAAGGCGTACTGGCCGCGGGTCAGGCTCGGGCAGGCGGCCGGCTCGACGGCGACGATGCGCGTCTTGCGGCCGCCGCGCAGCTGCTCGCCGAGGAACGGAAACACCAGGCCGGCGAAGTTCGAGCCGCCGCCGGTGCAGCCGACCAGAACATCCGGGTAATCGTCGGCCATCTGCATTTGCTGCATCGCCTCCTGGCCGACCACCGTCTGGTGCAGCAGCACGTGGTTGAGCACGCTGCCGAGCGCGTACTTGGTGTCGTCGCGGCTGGCCGCGACCTCGACCGCCTCGGAGATGGCGATGCCCAGGCTGCCGGTGGAATTCGGGTTCTGCTTGAGGATGCGCCGCCCTGATTCGGTCTGGTCCGAGGGCGAGGGAATGCAGGTGGCGCCATAGGTCTCCATCAGCGCGCGCCGATAGGGCTTCTGCTGATAGCTGACCTTGACCATGAAGACCTGGATCTCGATGCCGAACAGCGCGCCGGCAAAGGCCAGGCTCGAACCCCACTGGCCGGCGCCGGTTTCGGTGGTGATGCGCCTGACGCCGGCTTCGCGGTTGTAGAAGGCCTGCGCCACTGCGGTGTTCGGCTTGTGGCTGCCGGCCGGACTGACGCCCTCGTACTTGTAGTAGATGCGCGCCGGGGTATCGAGCGCCTTCTCCAGCCGCCGCGCGCGGAAGAGCGGCGACGGCCGCCACTGCCGGTAGATCTGGCGAACCGGCTCGGGGATTTCGATGTGCCGCTCGGCCGACACCTCCTGCAGGATCAGCGACATCGGGAAGAGCGGCGCCAGGTCGTCCGGCCCGACCGGCTTGTGTGTGCCGGGATGCAACACCGGCGGTGGCGGCGACGGCAGGTCGGCCACGATGTTGTACCAGGACTTCGGGATCTGGTCCTCGGCGAGCAGATACTTGACGGTACCCATGGCGGCGAGCCTCCCTTGTTTTCGGTCGTTGGCCCGATTCATACGGCGAAGCGCGCCCCCAGGCCAGCGCAACAATGCGCGCAAAAAGGGCCGGGGCGGCCGCCGGGTTTTCCCCCGGCCCGGCCGCCCCGAACCGTAGACCCCTTTTGTCAGGGTCAGGACTTGAAGGGCACCGCCACGAAGCGCAGGTCGCCGGCGCGCTGGATCAAGAGCAGCGCCGAGCGCCGCTTCGGATCCTGTTGCAGCTCCTTGAGCTTGCCCACGACCTCGTCGGGCGATCTCACTTCGCTCTGCGACACCTCGACGATGACGTCGCCGGCGCGGATGTCCTTCTTCGCGGCCGGCCCGTCGGCCACCACCTCGGTGACCACCACGCCCTTGACGTCGTCCTTGATGTCGTAGCGCTGGCGCAGCTCGGGCGTGAGCGGCGCCACCTTGAGCCCGAGCAGGTCGACAGCCTTCTCGGCCTCGCCGGCGCCGCCCTTGGGCGTCGGCGCCGCCTCGGCCGCGGCCAGCTGCTCGGTTTCGGGCAGCTCGCCGACGGTGACGCGCAGCGAGCGCGACTTGCCCTTGCGCCAGACCTCGACCGGCACCTCCTTGCCGATCTGGGTCTCGGCGACGATGCGCGGCAGCTGGGTCATGTTCGGGACCGGCTTGCCGTCGAAGCTCAGGATCACGTCGCCGGCCTCGATCTTCGCCTTCTCGGCCGGGCCGCCCTCGGTGACGCCGGCGACCAGCGCGCCGCGCGACCGGTCGAGCTGGAGGCTTTCGGCGATCTCGTCGGTCACCGTCTGGATGCGCACGCCGAGCCAGCCGCGCTTGGTGCGGCCGAACTCCCTGAGCTGGGCGATCACCGGCCGGGCCAGCGCCGAAGGCACGGCGAAGCCGATGCCGATCGAGCCGCCGGTCTGCGAAAAGATCGCCGTGTTCACGCCGACCACCTCGCCGCTCATGTTGAACAGCGGACCGCCGGAATTGCCCTTGTTGATCGAGGCGTCGGTCTGGATGAAATCGTCGTAGGGGCCGGCGCGGATGTTGCGGCCGCGCGCCGAGACGATGCCCGCCGTCACGCTGCCGCCGAGGCCGAACGGATTGCCGATCGCCAGCACCCAGTCGCCGACCCGCGTCTTGTCCGAATCGCCCCAGCGCACCGCCGGCAGCTTCTGCTTGCTCTCGACCTTGAGCAGAGCCAGATCGGTCTTGGTGTCGCGACCGATGATCTTGGCCGGCAGCTCGGTGTCGTCGTGCAGGATCACCTTCACCTCGTCGGCGTCGGCGATCACGTGGTTGTTGGTCACCACGTAGCCGTCGGCGTCGATGATGAAGCCCGAGCCGAGCGAGGTGACCGGGCGCGGCGGCCTGGCGCCCTCGCGCTGCTGGCGCTCGAAGAAGTCGCGGAAGAACTCCTCGAACGGCGAGCCGGGCGGGAACTGAGGCATGCCCTCGGGCCCGCGGCGCTGGTTGACCTGCACCTTCTGGGTGGTCGAGATGTTGACCACCGCCGGCTGCAGCCGCTCGGCCAAATCGGCGAAGCTGTCGGGCGCCGAGCGCGCTTGCGCCGCCGCCGCGCCGACCGGGAAGCCGAGGGGGCTCCCGAAAGCGCCGCCGACCAGCGCGGCCACCAGCCCGGCGGCGACCAGCAACCGGCCGTGGTTCGCCTGCCGCTCGCCAGCCGGCGTCTGCCGCCGTCGCGCGAAGCCGAGCAAAGTCGCGAAAAACATGCACTATCTCCTTGTCTGCCGCAGTCTGCGCCGCAAGGGGCGCAGGCGGCGGCCAGGGCCCGAGCACGACATAGGCGCCGCGGCACCGCTTTCAACCTGCCCGGGATGTTAGCGCCAAATATGGCGGAAATAAGCAGTTCTGTCTGCCGGCCCGAGGGTCTACGCC
>CAYTWJ010000378.1:0-3063 GCA_964442055.1 uncultured Rhodospirillaceae bacterium
ACCAGAACAAGCCCGACGTCGGCTCGAACATCGTGCGCACCTGGATCGATACCGACAAGGTCGATGTCATCGCCGACGTGCCGACCTCGTCGGTGGCGCTGGCGGTGCAGCAGATCACCAAGGAGAAGAACCGCATCTTCCTGATCTCGGGCGCGGCCTCCTCCGACCTCACCGGCAGGGCCTGCTCGCCGACCGGCTTCCACTGGACCTACGACACCTACATGCTGGCCAACGGCACCGGCAACGCGCTGGTCAAGGCCGGCGGCGATTCGTGGTTCTTTCTCACCGCCGACTACGCCTTCGGCCACGCGCTGGAGCGCGACACCGCCAGCGCGGTGACAGCGGCCGGCGGCAAGGTGCTGGGCCAGGTGCGCCACCCGCTCAACACCTCGGACTTCTCGTCGTTCCTGCTGCAGGCGCAAGCCTCGAAGGCCAAGATCATCGGCCTGGCCAATGCCGGCGGCGACACCATCAACTCGATCAAGCAGGCGGCCGAGTTCGGCATCGTCGCCGGCGGCCAGCGGCTGGCCGGCCTCCTCGTCTTCGTCACCGACGTGCACTCGCTCGGGCTGAAGACGGCGCAAGGATTGGTGGTCACCGAATCCTTCTACTGGGACCTCAACGACGAGACCCGCGCCTGGAGCAAGAGGTTCATGGCCAAGCACGGCGGCAAGGCGCCGACCATGGTCCATGCCGGCGTCTACAGCGCGGTCAGCCACTACCTGAAGGCGGTCAAGGCGGCCGGCAACGACGAGGCGCAGAAGGTGGCGGCGAAGATGCGCGAGATGCCGGTCAGCGACTTCATGGGCAAGAACGTCAAGGTGCGCGAGGACGGCCGCGTCATGCGCGACGCCTACCTGTTGCAGGTCAAGGCGCCGAGCGAGTCGAAGGGGCCGTGGGACTATTACAAGGTGCTCGCCACCATCCCCGCCAAGGACGCCTTCCGCCCGCTCGACCAGGGCGGCTGCCCGCTGGTGAAGTAGGCCTGCTCCCCGCCTCGCCCCCTCTCCCGCCCCGGCGGGAGAGGGAAGCGGGCGGGGACGACGCGCCGCGGAGACCCGGCCAGGGGACCAGAGGACCATGTTCGAACTGCTCGGGGTGCCGCCGCAGGCGCTGTTCGGCCAGCTGTTGCTCGGGCTCATCAACGGCGCGTTCTACGCCATGCTGAGCCTGGGGCTCGCCGTCATCTTCGGCATGCTCAACGTCATCAACTTCACCCACGGCGCCCAGTACATGATGGGCGCCTTCGCCGCCTGGATGCTGCTCAATTTCCTCGGCGTGAGCTACTGGGCGGCGCTGGTCGTCGCGCCGATCATCGTCGGCCTGTTTGGCATCCTGCTCGAGCGGCTGTTCCTGCGCCGGCTCTACCATCTCGACCATCTCTACGGCCTGCTCTTGACCTTCGGCCTGGCGCTGATCATCGAGGGCCTCTTCCGCAAGCAGTACGGCTCGTCGGGCCAGCCCTATTCGATCCCGCCCGAGCTGGTCGGCGGCCACAATCTCGGCTTCATGTTCCTGCCCAACTACCGCGCCTGGGTGGTGGCCTTCTCGCTCGTCGTCTGCCTCGCCACCTGGTACGTGATCGAGCGGACCAAACTCGGCGCCTACCTGCGCGCCGCCACCGAGAACCCGACGCTGGTGCGCGCCTTCGGCATCAACGTGCCGCGCATGATCATGCTGACCTACGGCTTCGGCGTCGGGCTGGCGGCGCTGGCCGGCGTGCTGGCGGCGCCGATCTACCAGGTCAGCCCGCTGATGGGCTCGAACCTGATCATCGTCGTCTTCGCCGTGGTGGTGATCGGCGGCATGGGCTCGATCATGGGCTCGATCGTCACCGGCTTCGGGCTCGGCGTCGTCGAGGGCTTCACCAAGGTCTTCTATCCCGAGGCCTCGAACACGGTGATCTTCGTCATCATGGCGATCGTGCTGCTGATCCGGCCGGCCGGCCTGTTCGGCACCGCGCGCTGAGGGGACCCGCGCCGTGAACCGCATCCTCGGCATCGCCGCGCTGGTCGCCCTCGCCCTGGTCGCCCCGGCGGTCGTCTATCCGGTCTTCCTGATGAAGGCGCTGTGCTTCGCGCTGTTCGCCTGCGCCTTCAACCTGCTGATCGGCTATGTCGGCCTGCTCTCCTTCGGCCACGCCGCCTTCTTCGGCGGCGCCGCCTACGTCGCCGGCCACGTGGTCAAGGTCTGGGCCTGGCCGACCGAGCTCGGCATCCTCGCCGGCGCCGGCGCGGCGGCGCTGCTCGGCCTGGTCTTCGGCGCGCTGGCGATCCGCCGCCACGGCATCTATTTCGCCATGGTCACGCTGGCGCTGGCGCAGATGATCTTCTTCTTCGCGCTGCAGGCCAAGTTCACCGGCGGCGAGGACGGCATCCAGTCGATCCCGCGCCGGCCGCTGCTCGGCCTGATCGACATCCGCAACGATTTCGTCCTCTACTACCTCGTGCTGGCGATCTTCGTCGCCGCCTTCCTGCTCATCTACCGCACCATCCATTCGCCCTTCGGCCAGGTGCTCAAGGCGATCCGCGAGAACGAGCCGCGCGCGATCTCGCTCGGCTACCAGGTGCACCGCTACAAGCTCGTCGCCTTCGTGCTCTCGGCGACGCTGGCCGGTCTCGCCGGCGCGACCAAGTCGATCGTCTTCCAGCTCGCCTCGCTCACCGACGTGCAGTGGCAGATGTCGGGCGAGGTCGTGCTGATGACGCTGGTCGGCGGGCTCGGCACCATCTTCGGCCCGCTGGTCGGCGCCTTCGTCATCATCAGCATGCAGAACTACCTCGCCGAGTTCGGCGAGTGGGTGCTGGTGATCCAGGGCGCGATCTTCGTCGTCGTGGTGATGGTGTTCCGCCGCGGCATCGTCGGCGAGATCGCCGCGCTGGTGAGGGCGCGCAAGGGCTGAGCGCCGCCGCCTACCCCAATTCGAGGATGCGCGTGAGATAACGCCCGTAGGCGTTGCCCTTGAACGTCGCCGCCAGCCGGCGAACCTGCTCGGCGTCGATGAAGCCCATGCGCCAGGCGACCTCCTCGGGCGCGGCGATCTTGAGGCCCTGGCGCTTCTCC
>CAYTWJ010000379.1:0-3060 GCA_964442055.1 uncultured Rhodospirillaceae bacterium
CCGGCCGGCGCAAGCGCGCACAGGACCAACCTCGCCACCGCCCGCGTCGAGGCGGCGAGCGCCGAGGTGCGCTATTCCCTCAGCGTCTCGGCGCACGACCTGGCGGTGGCGGTCGGCATTCCCACCGACCTGATCGCGCCGGTGCCGCGCGCCGCCTTCGCGGAGCGGGCGGCGGCGATCGGCGCCTATTTCGCCGACCGCGTCAGCCTGTCCGCCGACGGCGCGCCTTGCGCGGGCTCCGAGCCCCGTCTTGACTTCGCCCAGCTGCCCGACAGCGTCGCCGTGCGCATCGATTTCCGCTGCGCGGAGCCACCCCGGCGCCTGCGCATCGCCTACGGCGTCTTCTTCGACATCGACCCGGGCCACCGCGGCATCGGCGCGCTCGATTTCGGCGACGGGCCGGCGCAGGAATTCCTGCTCGACCGCAGCGCCCCCGAGGTCGAGCTCGCGCGCGCTCCGCAGGATGCGCCGTGGTACCGCCATTTCCCGCGCATGCTGCTGCTCGGCATCGAGCACATCCTGGCGGGCGCCGATCACGTGCTGTTCCTGGTCGCCCTGCTGCTGGTCGATGCCCGCCTTGTTGCCCTGGTCAAGGTGGTCACCGCCTTCACGCTGGCGCACAGCCTGACGCTGTCGCTGGCCTGGTTCGGCGCCATCGACCTGCCGGCGCGGCTGGTCGAGAGCCTGATCGCGCTCAGCATCGCCTATGTCGCGGTCGAGAACCTGCTCGGGCACGGCGCCCGGCACCGCTGGCTGGTCGCCTTCGGCTTCGGGCTGGTGCACGGGCTCGGCTTCTTCGGCGTCCTGCGCGAGCTCGATCTTGCCCGCGGCGACGCCCTGACGACGCTGCTCGGCTTCAATCTCGGCGTCGAGGTCGGCCAGCTCGCCATCGTTTCCGCCGCCTGGCCGCTCTTGGCGTGGGCGGCGCGGCTCGACTGGTACGGCCGCGTCATGGCTGCCGGCTCGGCGGCGATCCTCGCGCTCGCCGGCTTCTGGTTCGTCGAGCGCGCCTTCCTCGCCTGAGCGGCTCAGCGGCGCGCGGCCAACAGGCCGATGGCGGTGGCGGCGGCCGCCCGCACCGCCGGCTCGGGATCGCTCTCGGCAAGCTGGCGCAGCTTCGCCTCGGCGGCCTGGGCGCCGAGATAGCCCGCGCTCAGGGCCGCCTGGCGGCGCACCTCGAAATGGGCATCGTCGAGCTTCGCCGCCAGCGCCGGCGCCGCACGCGCGTCGCCGAGACGGCCGAGCACGAAGGCCGTCTCCCAGCGCACCTCGGCCGCCTCGTCGTCGAGACGCGCCAGCAGCCGCTCGGCGGCATCGGCGACGCCCACCACCCCCAGCGCCCGCACCGCGGCGGCGCGGATGCGGAAGTCGCCGTCCTCGAGCTGGGCGCGGTCGGCGAGCAACGCCGCCGCCGCGCCGGCCTTGGAGTAGCCGAGGCCGACGATGGCGATCCGGCGCAGCTCGTAGGAGGTCTCGTTGAGCCGGAGGCCGAGCGCGGAATCGCGGGGAAACTCGGGCGGCGCCAGCTCGGCGCGGAAGGTCGCGAACGAAGCCTGCGGCTCCAGATCGATCAGCGCGCGCATCGCCTCGAGCCTGAGCGTGGCATCGGCCAGGTAGGGGCGCGGATCGGCCAGGGCCGCCGCCGGGTCGGTGCCGCGCGAGCGCGCCAGCACCGCTTCGTGCAGCCGGCGCAAGGGGCCACTGGCGCGCGCGTCGGCGGCGGCGTGCAGCGAGCGGATGGCAAAGAGCTGCACCGCCGGCGACGGGTCCTCGAGCAGGCGGATCAGCGTCGGCACGGCGCTGCCGTCGCTGATCGCGCCGAGCGCGACGGCAACGCGCACGCGCAGCTCGACATTGTCGCCGGCCCGTTCGAGCAGGCGTTCGAGCGGCTTGGCCGCCTCGGGCGCGCCGACCGCGCCGAGCGCATCGACGATGGCGATGCGCTCGAAATCGCTCTCGGCCCGGGCGAGCGCGCGCAAGAGCGGCGCCGCCGCGGCCGGACCGGTGCCGCCAAGCGCATGGATCGCCCGCACCTTGAGCCCGCCGGCGCGTGGGTCGTCGAGCACGCCGGAGAGCGCTTCGATCGCGCGCCGGTCGCGGAAGCCGCCCAGCGCATCGACCACCCGCGTGCGCACCGCGATCGAGCGCTCGCCGAGCGCCTTCAAGAGCGCCGGCAGACCCTCGGCGGCGCCGAGCGCGCCGAGCGCCGATGCCGCCTCGGCGCGGATGTCGTCGTTGGCGTCGCCCTCCAGGAGCCGCCGCAGCGCCGGCAGCGCCGCCGCGTCGCCGATCTGGCCCAGGGCCTCGATCGCCGCGCCGCGCACCGCCGTCGGCGCGCCGGCAGCGCCGGCGAGGTCGAGCAGGCGCGGCACCGCCGCCTTCTCCTTGCGATGGCCGATCGAGCGCGCCGCCGCCACCTGGTATTCGGGCTGATCGCCGTCGAGCGCCTGCAACAGCAGCTCGCGCGGGATGCCCCAATGCTCCCAGCCGTTGGCGCCGAGGCGGCCCGGCGCCAGCGCGAGCACCGCCAGCAGGCAGACCAGAAGCGCGCGGCGCCGCATCGCCCTCATCCCTTGGCCGAACCGTTGCCGCCACGCGCGATGATCGCCGAGACCGGCACCAGCACGAAGCCCCTGGCGCGCGCTTCCGGCAGCCAGCGCGCCAGCGCCGCCAGCGTGCCTTCGTGCGGATGGCCGATCGCCACCGCGTGGCCGCGGCGGCGCGCCAGCTCCTCGAGCTGGTGCAGTTGCTGCGCCACCGCGCCGGCCTCGCGCTCATTGTCGAGGAAGAGGTCGCGCGCGGCGACGGGCAGGCCGAGCCTGGATGCCAGCGCCACCCCGACGCTGTCGGCGGTGGTGCGCGAATCCAGCCAGAGCAGCCCGCGCGCCTTGAGCACGCGCAGCACCGCCGCCATGCGCGCGCCGTCGGCGGTGAAGCGCGAGCCCATGTGGTTGTTGACGCCGACATAGCCGCCGAAGCGCGCCAGGTTCCAGTCGAGGCGGCGCATCAGCTCGGCCTCGTCGAGCGCGGCGACAAGCGCGTTCGGGCCCGGGTCGGCGG
>CAYTWJ010000380.1:0-3013 GCA_964442055.1 uncultured Rhodospirillaceae bacterium
CCAGCGCGCGGGCGATGCCGATGCGCTGGCGCTGGCCGCCCGAGAACTGGTGCGGATAGCGCCGCCGAAACGCCGGATCGAGGCCGACGCGGCGCATCAGCTCGTCGACATAGCGGTCGAGCTCGCCGCGCGCCACCAGGCCGTGCACGAGCGGCGCCTCGCCGATGATGTCGCGCACGCGCAGCCGCGGATTGAGCGAGGCGAACGGATCCTGGAAGATCATCTGCACGTTGAGCAGGGCGCGCCGCCGCGCCTCGCCCTTGAGCGTCGCCATGTCGGCGCCGCGGTAGAGGATCTGCCCCTCGCTCGGCTCGAGAATGCCGGCGACGATGCGGCCGAGCGTCGACTTGCCGCAGCCCGATTCGCCGACCAGGCCGACCACCTCGCCCTCGGCCACCGCCAGGTCGACGCGGTCGACCGCTTGCACCACCTCCGCGCCCGACCCGGCGCCGAGCCGGGCGGCGAGGCGGCCGGCGAGATCCTGCCCCTTGACGAAGCGCTTGCTCACGCCGCGCAGCTCGATCAGAGGCGGCGCGCTCACGCGGCCGGCTCCAGCGCGTGGAAGCAGCGCACCGCGCGCCCGCCGGGGCGGCCGACCAGCTCGGGCATGGCCGTGCAGGCGACATCGACGCGCGCGCAGCGGCTGCGGAAGCGGCAGCCGGCCGGGAGGTCGGCCAGCGACGGCGTCATGCCGGGAATCTGGCGCAGCGCGGAGCCGCGCCGGTTGCGGCTCGGCACCGACCCGATCAGACCCTGAGTATAGGGGTGCAGCGGCCGGTCGAGCACGTCATCGACCGGGCCTTCCTCGACCACCTGTCCGGCATACATGACGCAGACCCGGTCGGCCAGGCCGGCGACCACCGAGAGATCGTGGGTGATCCAGATCAGCGCCGTGCCGAAGCCGCGGCAGAGCTTCTGCACCTCGTAGAGGATCTGGCCCTGGATGGTGACGTCGAGGGCGGTGGTGGGCTCGTCGGCGATGAGCAGCGCCGGCCGGTGTAAGAGCGCGATGGCGATGGCCACGCGCTGGCGCATGCCGCCCGAGAACTGGTGCGGGTAGGCGCGCAGGCGCTCTTCCGGCGACGGGATGCCGACCTGGGCGAGCGCATCGCGCGCGCGCTGGCGCGCGGTCTCGCGGTCGACCGGATCATGAGCCAGCACCGCCTCGATCATCTGCGTGTCGATGCGCAGCACCGGGTTGAGCGTCATCATCGGGTCCTGGAAGACCATGGCGATGCGCTTGCCGCGCAGCGCGCGCAGCCGCGGCTCGGACAGCTGCCGCAGGTCCTCGCCCTGGAAGAGGATGCGGCCGCCGACCACCCGCCCCGGCGAATCGACCAGGCCCATGATCGAGAAGCCGGTCACCGACTTGCCCGAGCCCGATTCGCCGACCAGGCCGAGCACCTTGCCGGCATCGACGGTGAAGCTCACCCCGTCGACGGCGCGTACCACGCCGGCGCGGGTGAAGAAGTGGGTTTCCAGCGACTCGACCGCCAGGGTCGGCGCGGTCATTTCTGCAGCCTGGGATTGAGCACGTCGCGCAGCTGGTCGCCGACCAGATTGATGCTGACGATGGTGATCAGGAGGGCGACGCCGGGGAAGAAGCTGATCCAGTACTTGCCGCTCAGCATGTATTCGTAGCCGTTGGCGATCAGCAGCCCGAGCGAGGGCTCGGTGATCGGCAGGCCGATGCCGAGAAAGGAGAGGGTCGCCTCGAGCGCGATCGCGTGCGCCACCTGGGCGGTGCCGACGACGATCAGCGGCGGCAGGCAGTTGGGCAGCAGGTGGCGGAAGACGATGCGCGCGTCACCGAGCGCCAGGCAGCGCGCCGCCTCGATGTATTCCTTGCGCCGCTCGACCAGCGCCGAGCCGCGCACCGTGCGCGCGTAATAGGCCCACTGCACCGTGACCAGGGCGACAATGATCTTGTCGGTGCCCCGCCCGAGCACGGCGAGCAGGATCAGCGCGATCAGGATCGCCGGGAACGAGAGCTGGATGTCGACGACGCGCATGATCAGGGTGTCGACACGCCCGCCCATATAGGCCGCGACCAGGCCGAGCGCCATGCCGGCGAGCAGCGCCAGGAAGCCGCTCGCCACCCCCACCGACAGGCTGGTGCGCAAGCCGTACATGATCGCGCTCAGCATGTCGCGACCCTGGGCGTCGGTGCCGAGCCAATAAGTCGCGCCGTCGAGACTGGCGCTGCCCGGCGGCAGGCGCCCGTCAAGGATGTCGAGCTTCGAGAGGTCGTAGGGGTCCTGCGGCGCGATCAGCGGCGCCAGCAGCGCCACCACGACGATAATGGCGAGCACGGCCAGCGCCGCCACCGCCACCGGGCTGGCGACGTAATCGGCGACGAAGCGGCGGAGCGGCGTCTCGGCCTTCGCCGGCGCCGGCGCGGCGTGCGCGGTCTCGGCGGTCGCGCTCATCCCTTGGCCTCGGCCAGCCGCACGCGCGGATCGAGCAGCGAATAGGCGACATCGACCGCCAGGTTGATGACGATGAACATGAACACCACGATCAGCAGGTAGGCGACGATGATCGGCCGGTCGAGATTGTAGATCGAATCGATCACTAGCTTGCCCATGCCCGGCCAGGCGAAGACGCTCTCGGTGACCAGCGCGAAGGCGATCACCGAGCCGAACTCGAGCCCGATCACGGTGACGATCGGGATCAGGATGTTCTTGAAGACGTGCACGCCGATCACCCGCGTCGGCGCCAGCCCCTTGGCGCGGGCGAACTTGACGTAATCCATCAGCAGGTTCTCGCGCATGCCGGCGCGGGTGAGGCGGATGACGAGCGAGAGCTTGAACAGCGCCAGGTTGACCGCCGGCAGGACCGCATGCTGCAGGCCGTCGAGCGTAAGGATGCTGAGCGGCACGCCGAGCACCTCGACGGTGGCGCCGCGCCCGGTCGAGGGCAGCCAGCCGAGCATCACCGCAAACACCATGATCAGCATCAGCCCGACCCAGAAGGTCGGCAGGCTGAAGCCGAGGATCGAGCCGGCCATGAT
>CAYTWJ010000381.1:0-3008 GCA_964442055.1 uncultured Rhodospirillaceae bacterium
TCGCGGTGCGCGCGCAAGGTCTCGCCGCCGACGTCACCGATGACGGCGCCGTGCGCGCCGCGCTCACCCAGGCGGCGGAGGCCTTCGGCGCGCCGGCCATCCTCGTCAACAATGCCGGCGCCGCCCGCAGCGCCCCCTTCGGGCGAATCGACGACGCGCACTGGGACGAGATGCTCGCCGTCAACCTGACCGGCGTCTTCCGCTGGGCGCGCGCGGCGCTGCCGGCGATGCGCGCCGCCGGCTGGGGCCGCATCGTCAACGTCGCCTCGATCGCGGGCCTCACCGGCTATCCTTACGTCGTCGCCTATTGCGCGGCCAAGCACGGCGTCGTCGGCCTGACCCGCGCGCTCGCCCGCGAGCTGGCCCAGACCGGCATCACCGTCAACGCCGTCTGCCCCGGCTACACCGACACCGACATGGTCGCCGAGGCGGTGCGCAACATCGTCGCCAAGACCGGCCGCAGCGCGGCCGAGGCGCGCGCCGAGCTCGTGCGCGGCAACCCGCAGGGGCGCCTGGTGCGCCCCGAGGAGGTCGCCGCCACCGTCGGCTTCCTCTGCCTGCCGGAAGCGGCCGCGATCACCGGCCAGGCGATCGCCGTCGCCGGCGGCGAGGTCATGCCGTGAGCGAAGCCGTCCCCGCCGCCCGGCCGCGCCGCGATCTCGAATCGGCGCTCAGCCACGCCGACCGGCTCGAGCTGCGGGTCTGGCTCAGGCTGCTCACCTGCACCAACCTGATCGACCGGCGGGTGCGCGCCGGCTTGCGCGAGCAGTTCGGCATCACCCTGCCGCGCTTCGACCTGCTCGCCCAGCTCGACCGCGCGCCCGAGGGCCTGACCATGGGCGAGCTCTCCAAGCGGCTGATGGTGTCGAACGGCAACGTCACCGGCTTGGCCGAGCGCCTGGTGCAGGAAGGGCTGGTCAGCCGCGAGGCCTCGGCGCACGACCGGCGCAGCCAGCGGGTCCGGCTGACGCCGGCCGGCAAGCGCGCCTTCGATGCGATGACGCCGGCGCACCGGCACTGGACCGAGGACCTGATGGCCGACCTCGGCCGCGACGAGATGCAGCGTCTCCACGAGCTGCTCGGCCGCCTCAAGCTCTCGCTCGAAGCCGCCGAGGCGCGCCGCCTCAAGACCAGCAAGACGGAACCGATCCCATGAAGGCGTCCGACCTCACCCCGCGGCATTTCGGCTGGCAGGTGGCCGAGCGCGTCGCCACCATCACGCTGAACCGTCCCGAGCGCAAGAACCCGCTCACCTTCGAATCCTACGCCGAGCTGCGCGACACCTTCCGCGCGCTTGGCCAGGTCGACGACGTCAAGGCGGTGCTGATCGCCGGCGCCGGCGGCAATTTCTGCTCGGGCGGCGACGTGCACGAGATCATCGGCCCGCTGGTGCGCATGCAGGAAGGCGGCGACATGAACGGCCTTCTCGCCTTCACCCGCATGACCGGCGACGTGGTCAAGGCGATGCGCGCCTGCCCGCAGCCGGTCGTCGCCGCCATCGACGGGGTCTGCGCCGGCGCCGGCGCCATCCTGGCGATGGCGGCGGACCTGCGGCTGGGCACGGCGCAGAGCAAGGTCGCGTTCCTGTTCGTGCGCGTCGGCCTCGCCGGCGCCGACATGGGCGCCTGCAACATGCTGCCGCGCATCATCGGCGCCGGCCGCGCCGCCGAGCTGCTCTACAGCGGCCGCTCGATGGCCGGCGAGGAGGCCGAGCGCTGGGGCTTCTACAACCGGCTGTGCGAGCCCGAGAACCTGCTCGCCGAGGCGACCGAGCTGGCGCGCGGCCTGGCGCATGGCCCGACCTTCGCCCACGCCATGACCAAGAAGTGCCTGCACCAGGAATGGAGCATGGGTGTCGACGAGGCCATCGAGGCCGAGGCGCAGGCGCAGGCGATCTGCATGCAGACCAAGGATTTCGCCCGCGCCTATCACGCCTTCGTCGCCAAGCACAAGCCGGTATTCGAGGGCAACTGATGCCGGACCGCTCGTTCCTCGACTGGCCCTTCTTCGACGACGCGCACCGTCGTCTGGCCGGCGAGCTTGTGTCGTGGGCCAAGAGCCATCTGGCCGACGGCCACGGCGGCGACGATCTCGACGGCGCGACCCGGCGGCTGGTGCGCGGCCTTGGCCAGGCGGGCTTCCTGCGCCTCACCGTGCCGGCCGAGGGCGGCGGCGCGGCCGAGCGCATCGACGTGCGCTCGCTCTGCCTGGCACGCGAGACGCTCGCCTATCACGACGGACTGGCCGATTTCGCCTTCGTCATGCAGGGCCTCGGCAGCGGCCCGATCAGCCTCTACGGCAGCGCGGCGCAGAAGGCCAAATTCCTGCCCGGCGTCGCCCGCGGCGAGCGCATCGCCGCGCTCGCCATGTCCGAGCCCGAGGCCGGCTCGGACGTGGCGGCGATCGCCACGCGCGCGGTCGACGACGGCGGCCGCTACGTTCTCAATGGCTGCAAGACGTGGATCTCCAACGCCGGCATCGCCGACCAGTACACGGTGATCGCCCGGCTCGGCGACGCGCCGGGCGCCAAGGGCCTGGCGGCGTTCATCGTCGAGGCCGACACGCCCGGCTTCCGAGTGAGCGAGCGCATCGAAGTGATCGCGCCGCATCCGCTCGGCACCCTCGCCTTCGCCGATTGCCGCGTGCCCAAGGGCAACCTGATCGGCGCGCCCGGCGAAGGCTTCAAGATCGCCATGGCCAACCTCGACGTCTTCCGTTCGAGCGTCGGCGCCGCCGCGCTCGGCTTCGCCCGCCGCGCCCTCGACGAGGCGCTGGCGCGCAGCCAGTCGCGCCGCGCCTTCGGCCAGCGCCTCGCCGACTTCCAGCTCACCCAGGCCAAGCTCGCCGACATGGCGACGGCGGTCGACGCCTCGGCCTTGCTGATCTATCGCGCCGCCTGGACCAAGGACCGCGGCGCCGCCCGCGTCACCCGCGAGGCGTCGATGGCCAAGATGTACGCCACCGAAGCGGCGCAGGCGGTGATCGACCAGGCCGTGCAGATCTGGGGC
>CAYTWJ010000382.1:0-3003 GCA_964442055.1 uncultured Rhodospirillaceae bacterium
CCTCGCCGAGCGCCGCCGGCTCGGCGACGGTGAGCGGCGAGCCCGCCGAGGCGCGCGCCAGCAGCCGCTGGACGATCTGGCGCACGTCCTCGCGCGCCGGCAGCGGGAAGTCGAGCTGCGACACCTCGCGCTCGAGCTCGACCGGCACCGGCGCCGGCGGCGCGACGATGACGCAGCTCGCGCGGTAGCCCTGGGTGCGGATGGCGATGGCGAATTCGCGCAGCCGCCGCGTGTAGATCGGGTTGGCGCCGTGGTCGTTGAAGTAGCGGAAGGGATCGAATAGCAGGAAGAGATGGCCGCGCCCGCCGCGCGCCGTCTTGTCGAAGGTCTCGATCGCCGCGGCGAGGTCGGCGACGCGCGCCGCGCCCGCCTCGCCGCCGCCCTCGTCGTCGGCGAAGATGCCGCGCGCGGCGCTCCAGCACACCAGGCGGTGCTTCATCTCGCGCGCGATCCCGCGAATCTCGTTGAGCGCGCGGTCCTCCTCCCAGGTGACGACGTGGACGAGCGGGAAGCGCGCGCGCACGAGGGCGGCGAATTCCTTGCGGAACGCGAGCAGCGAAGGGCTTGCGGTCATGGCCTCGTCCGGCCGGCGCGGGCGCGCGCCGGGCAGGGCGAGCGTAATGATCGAGGTGTATAAACTTCGTTAACCCTGTCGGGCCGCCGCACATTCCTCTCGCTCACGCCGTCGATCCGGCTGCGAGAGGGTCGTCGTCGGCGCGAGGATTTGATCAATTGCGCGCGCGCCAATCGTGGCGATCCGACAGCATGGAATTAGTGCGCATCGGCACTTGTTTGCGGCTTCGGCGGGCCGCAAAGTGCTCGCCCAGGGTCGCATGCGGACCCGACACGCGAGGCAACCGATGCTGCTGCCGCCGATCGAATGGTCCGACATTCTGGAGATCGGCCATGCCGAGATCGACGACGACCACCGGCGGCTGATCGACGACGTGAACGCTCTGCGCCAGGCTGTCGTCGACGACCGGCCGTGGGGCGATCTCGTCGGCAGGGCGAAGGAGATGGCGGACCATTGCGTGCGGCATTTCCGCCGCGAGGAGGCCATCCTCGCGCGCGAGGGCTATGCCGGGCTCGAGCTCCACGTCGAGGAGCACCGCCGGCTGGAACGGTCGATCGGCGACATCATCTACCTGATGGACAACGCCAGCCCCGGCGCGCCGCTGAAGCTCGAGCTGCTCGGCACCTTCCGCACGCTGCTCGTCGACCACCTGCTCCGCTACGACCTCGACTACAAGTCGCACCTGATGTTCCGCCAGGGGCGCTGACCGGGCGGCCTTCTCTCCTGCATGTCTTCCTCGTCCTGAGGAGCGCCCGCAGGGCGCGTCTCGAAGGGCGAAGGGGCAAGGCGCGCCTTCACCCGACCATCTGCGGCGGCCAGCCGTGGCTTTCGCTATGCGCCTCCTTGCACCAGGCGTAGAGCGCGTCGTAGACGGCCATGCCGGCCTCGAGCAGCGCGTCGTCGTCGGCGTGCACGCGCGCGAGGCCGAGCGAGACGGCGAGCAGGCCGGCGCATTCCGGCGCCAGGTCGAGCCGGCCGGTATCGGCGCCGCGCACGATCAGCGCGAGGCGCTCGAGCGCCGGCTGGTCCAGCCGGTACTTGGCCAGGAAGGCGTCGAAGCTGCATTTCTCGCCGTCGTGGCTGAGCTCGACGCCGGGGATGTCGAAGGGCACGGCGCCGGTGCGCTTGGCGGTCGCCAGCACCTCGGCCGGCGGCACGAACAGGAAGCGGGCCGTGGCGTCGACGAAGCGGCGGACGAGCCAGGGGCAGGCGATGCGGTCGATCTTGGGGCGTTCGCGGGTGACGAAATGCATGGGCGGCCTCCTTCGCGGCTGCGCGGGTTGCCAGTGGTGCGGATCAAACGCGCGAGTCCCGGTCGCTGTGTTTGACCCGCACCACAACCGACTGGACTTGCCAGTGGTTCGGCCCGACGGATCGGGTACGATCCGTCGGATTCGAACCACCAGGCCCGGCGCGGGCGGGGCGGGGAGGCGGTGCGGCGAGGCGAGACTTGAGGGGCGATGCCCGGAAACACTTTCGCCGCCCGCACGAAACCCCCGCCCATGAGCGGGCCGGGGCAGCGCTTGGACGGCGAGCCGTCTTGGGTAAGCCGGGCGTCTGCCATGCCCGACTGTCAGCAGGATGATAGCGCGGCGGGAAGCGGAGACAAGGGGGTGCTAATGCGGAGATCGCTAACATGGTCGATCAGCAACACTGGCGTGTTCTGAGACGGTATTGACCTGACAGTCAGGTCAATACCGTCTCAGAACAGACGGAATCTACTCCCCCACGCGCACCTTCACGTAACTCCCCGGCGCGACCTCGATCGCTTTCAGGCCGCCTGCGCCGGGCACGCGCGCCGCCACCTTGGGGCCCGACTTCTTCGAAAGCCAGCGGTCCCAGTCCGGCCACCACGAGCCGGGATATTCCGTCGCCCCGGCCAGCCATTCCTCGGGCGTCGGCGGGTTCTTCTTCGCCTCGCTGAGCCAGTGCTGGTACTTCCTCGCCGCCGGCGGGTTGACCACCCCGGCGATGTGGCCCGAGCCGGCGAGCATGAAGCGCACCGGGCCGCGGAAATGCTGCGTCGCCTTGTAGACCGAGCGGTAGGGCGCGATATGGTCCTCCTTGCCGGCCTGCAGGTAGATCGGGATCGTCACCTTGCCCAAGTCGATCGGCACCCCGCCGATCTCGAGCGCGCCCGGCTGCACCAAGAGGTTCCGCTGGTACATGTTGCGCAGGTAGTAGCTGTGCATCTTCGCCGGCATGCGCGTCGAATCGGAATTCCAGAACAGCAGGTCGAAGGGGAAGGGGTCCTTGCCGAGCAGGTAGTTGTTGACCACGAACGACCAGATCAGGTCGTTGGCGCGCAGCATGTTGAAGGTCGCCGCCATCTCGCCGCCGTCGAGATAGCCCTTCTGGCTCATCAGCTCCTCGAGGAACTTGAGCTGCTCCTCGTCGATGAAGACGCTAAGCTCGCCGGCCTCCGAGAA
>CAYTWJ010000383.1:0-2987 GCA_964442055.1 uncultured Rhodospirillaceae bacterium
GGGATCTCTATCTTGCCGGAGCGCCGCTGCTCGGCCATTACCGCAGCGATCGCGCCGGCCACGCGCTGAACAACCGCCTGCTGCGCCAGCTTTTCGCCGACGAGACGGCATGGCGCGTGGTCACCGAGAAGCTGCCGGCGGCGGTGGCAACCGGCGTCGCGCGCCGGGCACCGCGCCTGGCGGCCGCCGCGGCCGGTTCCTGACAGCCGCTCCGAAAGCGACGATTGCAAGCCGCCAGGCCGTCCGGCGGCGGCGGTGAAGCCGCCCGACGCCGCCCGGCTCGCGCCGCCTCAGGCGGCGATGCGTCGGCGCGATTTGCCGGCCAGGCTCTTGATCAGGCCCGAGAGCGCGGAGCGCACGCCGGCGTCGTCGATTTCTGCGAAGTTGCGCACCACCTCGATCGCGGCGCGGTTCTTGCCGCCGTGTTCGAGCGGCCGGCTGGCCGCCGCCGGCTCGAGGCCATCGAAGAAATACGCGACATCGACCTCGAGCCGCTGGGCGATCTCGAAAAGCCGCCCGGCGCTGACGCGGTTCGCACCGGTCTCGTATTTCTGGATCTGCTGATACGAAATATCGAGCGCCGATGCGAGATGCTCTTGCGTCAGCCCCAGTTCGGTGCGCCGCTGACGAATCCGTTCGCCAACGTATTCGTCAACGCGTTTGGCAATCCTGGTCATTTTCTTTTATCCGTCCCCACCGCTGCCATCGCGACGTGCCCGCCGGTCGCCGCTGTTGCTTGTCAATCTCCAGACGGTCGCGCCTTTCTGCTCGACCGCCGCTCGACGCCGCTCTCGACACGTCCCCCTTTCGTCGAAGCGGCGTCATATTAGGGCAACGCCCGGCGGCGGCAAGTCCTTTGCGAACGTACAAATGACTTTCGCCGTCTTTAACCATGCTAAGGTTCCGCCAAATGGAACGGGCGCCGAGCCGTGCCGCCGCCGCTTGATTTTGTCGGATCGCCATGACAGAGAACTCGCCATGAAAGGACCCGTCGCCGCGCGGATGCCGTCCCTGCTTGCCGCTTTCGCTCTCTCGCTGGTGCTGGTCGCCTGCGGCAGCAAGGAAAAGCCCTATGTCGAGCGCCCCGTCGAAGACATCTACAACGGCGGCATGGACCTGCTGACCGCGGGCAGCTGGGGCCAGGCGGCACGCGAGTTCGACGAGGTCGAACGCCAGCATCCCTATTCGGCCTGGGCGACCAAGGCCCAGCTGATGGCGGCCTACGCCCACTATCAGAACAACAAGTACGACGACGCCATCCTGGCCGCGCAGCGCTTCACCCAGCTGCATCCGGGCAGCAAGGACGTCGCCTACGCCTATTATCTGATCGCGATCTGCTACTACGAGCAGATCACCGACGTCGGCCGCGACCAGCGGACCACCGAGCGCGCCTTGGCCGCCCTCAACGAGGTCGTCCGGCGCTTCCCGAACAGCGAATACGCCCGCGACGCGCGCCTGAAGATCGATCTGACCCGCGATCACCTGGCCGGCAAGGAGATGGCCATCGGTCGCTACTATCTCGAACGGCGCGAATACGTGGCGGCGATCAACCGCTTCCGCGCCGTGGTCGAGCAGTACCAGACGACGTCGCACGTGCCCGAGGCGCTGCACCGCCTGACCGAGGCCTATCTCGCCCTCGGCGTCGTCGACGAGGCGCAGACCGCCGCCGCCGTGCTCGGCTACAACTATCCCGGCAGCGACTGGTATCTCGACTCCTATGCCTTGCTGGGCGGCAAGGACCTGCGCCCGGAGATGAAGAACAAGTCCTGGATCGGCCGCGCCTGGAGCTCGCTTTTCTAGGCCGCGCGCGACCATGCTCGCCGCGCTCAACATCCGCGACATCGTCCTCGTCGACCGGCTCGACCTTGAGCCGGCCGGCGGGCTCTGCGTGCTGACCGGCGAGACCGGCGCCGGCAAGTCGATTCTGCTCGACGCGCTTGGCCTCGCGCTCGGCCGCCGTGCCGATCCGGCGCTGGTGCGCCGGGGCGCGGCGCAAGGATCGGTCAGCGCCGTGTTCGAGCCGCCGCCGGAGCATCCGGCGCGGGCCCTGCTCGCCGCCCAGGGCATGGCCGCCGACGGCGCGCTCGTGCTGCGCCGCGTGGTCGCCGTCGACGGCCGCAGCCGCGCCTTTGTCAACGACGAGCCGGTGAGCGTGGGGCTGCTGCGCCGACTCGGCGATCTGCTGGTCGAGGTCCACGGCCAGCACGACGAACAGGGTTTGCTCGACGCCGCCAGCCACCGCGCCCTGCTCGACGCCTATGGCGGGCATGCGCCGCTGCTTGCCGGGGTGGCCGCGGCATGGGCGGCGATGCAAGCGGCGGCGGCAGCCCTCACGGCGGCGCGCGGCGACCGCGAGCGAGCCGTCGCCGACCTCGATTTCATCCGCCACGCGGCGGCCGAGCTCGACGCGCTCGATCCGCGGCCGGGCGAGGACCAGGCGCTGGCCGAGCAGCGCGCGCTGCTGCAGAGCGGCGAAAAGCTCGCCGCCGCGCTGGCCGACGCGGCGGCGGCACTCGAAGACGGCGGCGGCGTCGAAAGCCGGCTGAGGCTGGCTCTGCGGGCGCTCGAACGCGTCGCCGACAAGGCGGCCGGGCGGCTGGAGGCGCCGCTGCAGGCGATCGAGCGGGCCCTGGCCGAGGCCGGCGAGGCGGGCGCCGCGCTCGCCGCCGCCGCACGCGCGCTCGACCTCGACCCGCGCCGGCTCGAGCGGGCCGAGGAACGGCTTTTCGCGCTGCGCGCCGCGGCGCGCAAGCACCAGGTCGGCGTCGACGACCTGCCGCGTCTGCGCGAATCATTCCGCGCCCGCCTGGCGGCGATCGACGATCGCGGCGCGGCGCTGCGCCGCCTGGAAGAGGCGGCGGAAGCGCAGCGGGGCGCCTATGCCGCGGCGGCGGCGAAGCTCGGCTCGGCGCGGCGGGCGGCGAGCGCGCGGCTCGACAAGGCGGTCGCCGCCGAGCTCAAGCCGCTCAGGCTCGGCGCCGCGCGCT
>CAYTWJ010000384.1:0-2973 GCA_964442055.1 uncultured Rhodospirillaceae bacterium
CGTCGGCGCCGGCGTCGTCGCCTCGATCATCGCCTGACCGCAAGATCCGGCAGCGGCGCGGCTCGGGAAAGGTTTCCGCCGGAGGAGTGTAGCTCAATTGGCCAGAGCACCGGTCTCCAAAACCGGGGGTTGGGGGTTCGAGTCCCTCCACTCCTGCCAGGAAACCGGCAGAGCCGGCCGAGCCGCCCAGTGGTCGAGAACGTAGAGTGATGGCAAAGACAAGTCCGATCGAGTTTCTCAAGCAGGTGCGCCAGGAGGCCGCCAAGGTCACCTGGCCGACGCGCAAGGAGACGACGATCACGACGGCGATGGTTTTCGTGATGGTTTTTCTGGTGGCGGTGTTCTTTTTCGTCGTCGACCAGGCGCTGCAGTTCGGCGTCAAGGTCGTGCTCGGGGTCGGAGGCTGATTTCATGGCGATGCGCTGGTACATCGTCCACGTCTATTCCGGCTTCGAGAAGAAGGTGGCGCAGTCGATCCGCGAGCGCGCCGCGCAGGCCGGGATGAGCGACTTCTTCGAGGAGGTGCTGGTGCCGACGGAGGAAGTCGTCGAGGTGCGCCGCGGCCAGAAGGTCAGCGCCGAGCGCAAGTTCTTCCCCGGCTACGTGCTGGTGAAGATGGACCTCAACGACGAGACCTACCACCTGGTCAAGAACACGCCCAAGGTGACCGGCTTCCTCGGCACGGCCGCCAAGCCCTCGCCGATCAGCCAGGCCGAGGCGGACCGCATCATGCGCCAGGTGCAGGAGGGGATCGAGCGGCCGAAGCCGTCGATCACCTTCGAGATCGGCGAGCAGGTGCGGGTGTGCGACGGGCCGTTCACCTCGTTCAACGGCTATGTCGAGGAGGTCGACGAGGAGCGGGCGCGGCTCAAGGTGGCGGTGTCGATCTTCGGCCGCGCCACCCCGGTCGAGCTCGAGTATTCGCAGGTCGAGAAGGTCTGACGTCGGGCCGGGTCCGCCCGGCCGGCAAACCGCGTGGGAGGCTGGCCATGGCCGCACCGCGCACCCTGGTGTGAAAGGGAATTGGAATGGCGAAGAAGATCGAAGGTTACATCAAGCTGCAGGTGCCGGCCGGCCAGGCCAACCCGTCGCCGCCGATCGGGCCGGCGCTGGGCCAGCGCGGCGTCAACATCATGGAGTTCTGCAAGCAGTTCAATGCGCAGACCAAGGAGATGGAGCCCGGCATGCCGCTGCCGGTGATCATCACGGTCTTTTCCGACCGCTCCTTCGTCTTCCAGATCAAGACGCCGCCGGCGTCGTACTTCCTCAAGAAGGCGGCGAAGGTGAATTCCGGCGCCAAGGCGCCGGGGCGCGATGCCGCCGTGGGCTTCGTCACCATGGCCCAGGTGCGCGACATCGCCGAGAAGAAGATGAAGGATCTCAATGCCAATGACATCGAGGCCGCGGCGCGCATGATCGCCGGCTCGGCCCGGTCGATGGGCATCGAGGTGAGGGAGTAGCGCCATGGCTCATCAGGGAAAGCGTTTCGCCGCCGCGGCCAAGTCGGTGAACCCCGAGCAGCGCTATCCGCTCGATCAGGCGGTCCGCATGGTCAAGGCCAACGCCAAGGCCAAGTTCGACGAGACCATCGAGGTGGCGATGAATCTCGGTGTCGACCCGCGCCACGCCGACCAGATGGTGCGCGGCGTCGTCAGCCTGCCGAACGGCACCGGCAAGAAGGTGCGCGTGGCGGTCTTCGCCCGCGGCCCCAAGGCCGAGGAGGCGAAGAAGGCCGGCGCCGACATCGTCGGCGCCGAGGATCTTGCCGAGAAGGTCAACAGCGGCCAAATAGATTTCGACCGCTGCATCGCCACGCCGGACATGATGGCGGTGGTCGGACGGCTGGGCAAGGTGCTGGGCCCGCGTGGCCTGATGCCCAACCCCAAGCTCGGCACGGTCACGATGGACGTGACCGGCGCGGTCAAGGCGGTCAAGGGCGGCCAGGTCGAGTTCCGCGCCGAGAAGGCGGGCCTGATCCATGCCGGCGTCGGCAAGGCGAGCTTCTCGGAGGAGCAGCTCCTCGCCAACGTGCGCACCTTCATCGATGCCGTGATGAAGGCCAAGCCGGCCGGCTCCAAGGGGCAGTACGTCAAGAAGGTGGCGCTCAGCTCGACCATGGGGCCGGGCGTGCGCATCGATCTGGCCAGCGTCGGCGCCGGCACGCCGACGGCCTAGGCCGCAGAGTTTCCGTCGCCGGCCGGCAAGCCGGACGGCGACGGAAGAGGCCGCGCGGGGCGACCCGCCGGCTTCAACCTGTCCGAGACTGCAGGCACCGCGTCGGCCCCGCCGGCCGGTTTAATGGGTGACCGCCTGCACAGACAGGGAAGGAACCGCGAATTCCCGCCGCCGCGGCGCGCTTGCGTCACGGTGGGTGCGAGCCGCGGTTTGAGCCCTGGGACAGGCGAACCGGACCCGACCGGCGCGCCGGTCGGGTTCGAGTGCAACGGGGCGGAAGCCGGCGCGGCCGGCGGACGCCCCATCGTGGGAGACGAGCAGTGAACCGAACCGAGAAACGGGAGCTGGTCGACCATCTCGGCGGCGTGCTGGGCAAGACCGGCGTCGTCGTGGTCACCCGTTACTCCGGCATGACGGTGGCGGAGATCAGCGATCTGCGCCGCCAGATGCGGCAGGCCGGGGCCAGCTTCAAGGTGACGAAGAATCGGCTCACCCGTCTCGCCCTCGATGGCACCCGCTACAAGCCCGTGGGCGACCTGCTCAAGGGCCCGACGGCGATCGCCTATTCCGACGATCCCGTCGCCGCCCCCAAGGTCGCCATCGACTACGCCAAGAAGAACGAGAAGCTTGTCGTGGTCGGCGGCGCGATGGGCGACACCGTGCTCGACGCCGCCGGCGTCAAGGCGCTGGCGTCGTTGCCTTCGCTCGACGAGCTGCGGGCGAAGCTGGTGGGCCTCTTGCAGGCTCCGGCGACCAAGGTCGCCGGCGTGCTGCAGGCGCCGGCGGCGCAGCTCGCGC
>CAYTWJ010000385.1:0-2970 GCA_964442055.1 uncultured Rhodospirillaceae bacterium
GCATTGCTGCCCTGAATTTCGGGCGCCATTGCGCCACGACGAATGGGCGGGTCGCGCGGCGAAGTCACGCCTCAGACGCGCCGGTGCAGGTGGCGGTCGAGGGCGAGCAGCGCGGCGTTGGCGAGGGCGGCGAAGACGAAGAGGATCAGCGTGACCGCCATCATGGTGTCGACGTCGGCCAGGCCGATGGCGTTGACGATGAGAAAGCCCAACCCTTGCTTCGAGGCGAACATCTCGCCGATCAGCACGCCGAGCAGGGTAAGCGAGAAGCCGATGCGCAGGCCCGATACCACCTCGGGCAACGCCGCCGGCAGCAGCACCGTTTGCGCAAGCTCCGTCGGCGAGAGGCGCATGATGCGGGCGGTCTTGAGGTAGACCGGGCGGATGTTGCGCACCGCGTTCATGGTGAAGATGGCGACCGGGACGATGCCGTGGATGGCGCCGAAGGCGACCTTGGCCGAAAGGCCGAGGCCGAAGACGAGCAGCACCACCGGGTAGAGCGTCACCTTGGGCAGCGAGTAGACAGCGACCAGGATCGGCTCGGCGATCTCGCCCGACAGCCGGTGCGCGCCGAGCAGCACGCCGATGCAAAGCCCGCCGCCCGCCGCGATGGCAAGCGCGTAGGCGAAGGCGCGCAGGCTGGCCTCGGCGTGCAGCCAGAAGCGCGGCTCGCCGAGCAGGCCGGCGGCTTGCGCCATCGTCGCCGCCGGCGCGGTCAGCGCCACGTCGCCGGCGATCCAGTGCAGCACCTGCCAGACGGCCACCAGCGCCGCCAGGACGAGCAGCGTATCGATGTGGCGCAACGTAGCGGTCACGGCCGCGGCCTCAGCGCCCGAGCCGGCGCCGCAGGCGCTGCTCGGCGGTGTGCAGCAGCATGTTGATCGAGGTGACCAGCGCCAGCACGAACAGCATCAGCGCGTACATCGTGCGGTTGTCGAAGTTGTTGTAGGCATAGGCGATGGCGTAGCCCACCCCCGATGGCGCCAGGATGAACTCGCTGGCGATGACGCCGATGAAGGAGTAGGCGACGGCGAGCTTGACCCCGGTGAACAGGTTGGGCGCCGCCGCGGGCAGCTTGAGGCGCAGTGTCGCGTCGAGCGCTCCCATGCGATGCACCCGCGCCACCTTGTCGAGCACGCGCGGGATGCGGTCGAGGCCGTTCAGCGTGGCGATCACGACGGCGACCACGGCGAACAGGAAGCCGATGACGATGATCGGCAGCAACGAGAGCCCGAACAGCGCGATCATCACCGGATAGAAGACGAAGAAGGGCACCGCGTAATAGGTGGCGAGCAGCGGGTCGACGGCGCGCCTGAGCCGCGGGCTGCGGTGGATGACGAGGCCGGCGAAAAAGCCCCCCGTCACGCTGAGCCCGAAGGCGACGGCGACCGAAGCGAGCGTCTGCGCGATGTCGGCGGCGGCGGCGCCGGAGGCGAGCAATTTGGCGAGCTCGGCCGCCATTTCGCTCGGCGGGATCATCGTCGCCGGCTTGACGACGCGCGCGCGGCAGAGCGCTTCCAGCACGCCGACCAGCCCGGCGAGGACGCCGAGCCGCAGCCACGCGACCCGGCTCATGGCGCCGCCGCCTCGCCGTGACCGAGCGCTTTCAGCGATTCGCCGCGCAGGCTCGCCCACAGGCGCGCGGTGATCTCGCCGAACCGCGCCTCGCCGACGATGCGGCTGTCGCGCTCGCGCGACCAGCCGGTCTCGACCATGTCGATGAAGCGGCCGGGGCGCGCCGACATCGCGCCGATCCGGTCCGACAGCATCGCCGCCTCGTCGAGGGCGTGGGTGATCAGCAGCACGGTGGCACCGGTCTCGCGCCACAGCCGCAGCAGCTCGTCGCCCATCAGGAGCCGCGTCTGCGCGTCGAGTGCGCCGAACGGCTCGTCGAGCAGGATCAGTCGCGGCTGCAGCACGAGCGTGCGGGCGATGCAGACGCGCTGGCGCATGCCGCCCGAGAGCTGCGCCGGATAGGCGCGGGCGAAGCCCCTGAGGCCCATGAAGGCGAGGGCGTGGCCGACGCGCCGCTCGACCTCGGCGGCGTCGGCGCCGGCGCGGCGCAGGCCGAAGGCGACATTGTCCCAGACAGTGAGCCAGGGGAAGGTCGCGTCCTCCTGGAACACGACGCCGACGCCGTCGGGCACACGGCCCGCCACCCGCGCGCCCTCGAAGCGCACCTCGCCCGTGCTCGGCGGGGCGAGGCCGGCCAGCACTTCGAGCAGCGTCGACTTGCCGCAGCCCGACGGGCCGACGACGGCGAAGAACTCGCCGCGGGCGAGCCGCAGGTCGACCGGCCCGAGCGCGTGCACCGCCGGCTGGCCGGCGAGCGCCGGATAGACGCGGGTGATGCCGGCCAGCTCGGCGTGGACGTCGGGCACGGTTCCGACGCGTCAGCTCGCCTTCTGCAGATCGGGCGGCAGGAACGAGCGGTCGATCACCTTGTCCCAGGCGACCTCGCCCTTGAGCGTGCCGATCAGCTTGAGCCCGCGCACCATCTCGTTCATGCCCTTGATCTCGAAGTCGCCGCGGCTCCAGTAGTTGAGCTTGACCATGTTGTCGACCGCGCGCTCGGCGACCTCGACCGGCAGCTTGTCATAGGCGCGCGAGAGGATCGCCGCGGATTCCTTGGGGTTGGCGTAGATGAAGTCGACGGCCTTGCGCCGGCCGGCGATGATGGCGCGCAGCTTCTGCGGCTCCTTCTTGGCGAACTCGGCCGTGGTGATGCCGACCGACTGGGTCATCGGCGGCAGCACGTCCTTGACGTAGAACAGCACGCGGTACTTGTCGTGCCGCGCCGCCCAGATCGGGTCGATGATCGAGGCGGCGTCGACCGCGCCCTTCTCCAGCGCGGTGAGGCCGGCGCCGAGGCCGCCGAGCGCCGGACGCTCGACCTTGTCGAGCGGGATGCCTGCGGCCTCGAGCGCCATGATCGACAGCATGTCGGTCACCGACTTCGGGCTGGTGATC
>CAYTWJ010000386.1:0-2962 GCA_964442055.1 uncultured Rhodospirillaceae bacterium
CACGCCCTGCTCGTCGAGCAGGTCTTTCGGCTGCACGCTGACCAGCCGCGACTTGCCGTCGCGCATCGCCTCCTTCGCCGCATTGACCACGGCGGCGCGCGCGCAGCCGCCGCCGATCCAGCCGCCGCTGATCTCGCCGTCGCCGGTGATGACCGCCTTGGCCCCCGCCTTGGCCGCCGTCGCCGCCACGGTTCGCACCACGGTGGCGAGCGCGAAGGGCCGGCCGCTCGCCTTGTAGCGCGAGACGATTTCGAGGACGTCCACCGCCTTCTTCATGGCTCAGAGTTGCGCCAGATAGGGCTCGAGCGCGGCCAGCGAGGCGAGATTATGCGCCGCCGCGAACAGATCGACATGCGGCAAGGCGGCGCGCATGCCGCCGGCGAGCGGCTCGTAGCCCTCCCGCCCGAGCAGGGGATTGAGCCAGACGATGCGCCGGGCGCGCCGGTGCAGCGCCGCCATCTCCGCGCCGAGCCGCTCGGGCGCGCCGGTGTCATATCCGTCGGAGACGATGATGACGACGGTGCGCGAGCGCACCGCCCGCGCCGCGTGCCAGCGGTTGAAGACGGCCAGGCTGTCGCCGATCCGCGTGCCGCCGGACCAGCCCTGCGCCATCAGCGAAAGCCGCTCGACGGCGCGGGTCGGCTCGGTCTCGCGCAGCGCCTCGGCGATATGCACCAGCCGGGTGTGGAAGACGTAGGCGTCCGCCTCGCCGGCGCTGCCGATCAGGCCGCGCATGAAGCGGACGAAGAACGGCGCGTAGAGGTTCATCGAGCCCGAAACGTCGAGCAGCAACACCAGCCGCAGCGGCTTGTCCTTGCGCCGGCGGCGGACCAGGTCGATCGGCGTGCCGCCGCGGCCAATGCTGGCGCGGATGGTACGCCGCAGGTCGATCGCCCGCCCCGACGGGCGGCGCCGCTGCCGGCGGGTGAGTCGGTAACGCATCGCCCGCGCCAGGCGCTCGGCCAGCGCCTGGGCCTCGGCCATGGCGGCGGGATCGGCGACATGGCGCAGGTCGATCTCGGACAGGCTCTCGGCCGCCGACGCGCCCTCATGCCGCGCCGCGCCGCCGGGATGCGCGCCGTCGCCAGGCTGTTCCTCGCGCTGCACGCCCGACCTCGTCTCGCGCCCGCCGCCGGGCCAATCGCCGGAGCGCCAGCGGTCGAGCGAGGCGGCGCCGGACGGCGACGACCCGGCGGCACGCACCGCCGAGCGCACGCCGCGCCCGCGCCAGTAGGCGGCGAAAATCTCGTCGAACCGCATCCAGTCGTCGCGGCGGCTGCAGAACAGCGCCTTGAATGCCGAGCGCAAGGTCTCCGGGCGGTCGGCGGCCGCCGACGCCATCACGCGGAGCGCGTCCTGCGCCTCGCCCAACCCCACCGGATAGCCATTGTCGCGCAGCGTGCGCACGAAGCCGGCGAGGCGCCGCCGGGCGCCGCGGCCGATGCCCGTCTCCGTCGGCTGCACGGTTGCTTCGCCCATGTTCGTCACGCCACTCGGCCGAGCAGGCGGTCGGTCACCTCGCGGCTCACCTTGCGCCGGTCCTCGTTGGTCTTGAGCAAGCAGCCCAGCGTCTCGTAGACGGCCTCGGGCTCCTGGCGCAGATCGACGACGCCGAGGCCGGCGAGCGCCGCCGCCCAGTCGATCGATTCCGCCACGCCCGGGACCTTGCGCAGGTCCTCCTTGCGGATCGCGGCCACCATGCGGGCCACCTGCGCGGCCAGCGCGGCATCGATATCGGGGAGCCGCGCCGCGAGGATGCGCGCCTCGCGCTCGACATCGGGGAATTCGACATAGTGATAGAGACAGCGCCGGCGCAGCGCGTCGGAGAGCTCGCGCGTGGCGTTCGAGGTCAGGATCACGCGCGGGATGCTGCGGGCCGTCACCGTGCCAAGTTCGGGGATGGAGATCTGGAAATCGGACAGAACCTCGAGCAGGAACGCCTCGAACTCCTCGTCGGCGCGGTCGATCTCGTCGATCAGCAGTACCGGCGGCGCGTCCTGCCGAATCGCCGCCAGGAGCGGCCGCTCGAGCAGATACTTGTCGGAGAAAATGTGCGCTTCCACCTCGTCGGGATCCTCGCCACCCGCCTCGCGCGCCTTGATCGCCAGCAGCTGCCGCTGGTAGTTCCACTCGTAGAGGGCCGCGTTCTGGTCCAGCCCCTCGTAGCACTGCAGGCGGATCAACTTGGCGCCGTGCATGTCGGCGACTGCCTTGGCCACGGCCGTCTTGCCCACGCCGGCCTCGCCCTCGAGCAGCAGCGGGCGTTTGAGCAGCTCCATCAGCCAGAGCGCGGTGGCCAGCTCGCCGTCGGCGACATAGCCCGCCCGCGCCAAGCCCTCGACAATCGCCGCCCGGTCAAGCCCGACCATCGGCGCCTCTCGTTACGACCACGGCGCGGATTGCCCTCGGCCTACCCTCGACCATCGGCCGGCAGCGCCGCCCCCGCCGACGTCGTCCGCTCGTCAGCCATGCAGGCCGATCTTATCCGCCGCCAGCCACACCCGCCAGTTGTCGTGCGGCATCTGGATATGGGTGACGCCGAGATGGGCGAAGGCATCGTTCACCGCATTGGAGAACGCCGGCACGCCGCCGACGTTGGGGCTCTCGCCGACCCCCTTGGCGCCGATCGGGTGATGCGGCGAGGGCGTCACGGTGTGGTCGGTCTCCCAGAAGGGCGTCTCCACCGCGGTGGGCACGAAATAGTCCATGAACGAGCCGGTCACCACGTTGCCGGACTCGTCGTAGCGGATCTCCTGCCCCATGGCGATGGCGAAGGCCTCGGTCAGGCCTCCGTGCACCTGCCCCTCGATGATCATCGGGTTGATGCGCGTGCCGCAATCGTCGAGCGCGTAGAAGCGGCGGATCCTGGTGGCGCCGGTATCGACGTCGATGTCGCAGACGCAGATGTAGGCGCCGAACGGATAGGTCATGTTCGGCGGGTCGTAGTAGTTGACCGCCTCGA
>CAYTWJ010000387.1:0-2961 GCA_964442055.1 uncultured Rhodospirillaceae bacterium
GCGACGCGCGCGATCGCCGCCGCCTGCTCCGGCGTCCTGATGCCGAAGCCGACCGCCACCGGCAGGGCGGAATGCCGGCGCAGGCGCTCGACGGCATGCTGAACCGCGCCGACGTCGGGCGCGGCGGTGCCGGTGATGCCGGCGATCGACACGTAGTAGATGAAGCCCGAGGTGTTGGAGAGGACGGTCGGCAGCCGCTTGTCGTCGGTGGTCGGCGTCGCCAGGCGGATGAAGCTCAAGCCCGCCTTGAGCGCCGGCACGCAGAGCCAGTCGTCCTCCTCGGGCGGCAGGTCGACGACGATCAGGCCGTCGACCCCGGCCGCCCTGGCGTCGGCGAGGAAGCGGTCGACGCCGTAGGCGTGGATCGGGTTGAAGTAGCCCATCAGCACCACCGGGGTCTCGGCATCGGTGCGGCGGAGCGCGCGGACGATGTCGAGCGTGCGCGTCATGCGCGCGCCCGATTTCAGCGCGCGCAGCGAGGCCGCCTGGACCGCCGGCCCGTCGGCCATCGGATCGGTGAACGGCATGCCGAGTTCGATCACGTCGGCCCCGGCCGCCGGCAGGCCCCTGACGATGGCGAGCGAGCTCGCGTGATCGGGGTCGCCGGCGGTGACGAAGGCGACGAGGCCGGCGCGGCCTTCCGCCTTCAGCGCCGCGAAGCGGCGCTCGAGGCGCCCGCCGGCGCGATCCCCGGCCGCGCTCACAGCTTCACCCCGAGCGCGTCGGCGACGGTGAACACGTCCTTGTCGCCGCGCCCGCAGAGGTTCATCAGCAGCAGGTGGTCGCGCGGCAGCGTCGGCGCGATGCGCGCGACGTGGGCGAGCGCGTGCGCCGGCTCGAGCGCCGGGATGATGCCTTCGAGCCGCGAGCAGAGCTGGAAGGCGTCGAGCGCCTCGCGGTCGGTCGCCGAGACGTATTCGACGCGGCCCATGTCGTGCAGCCAGGCGTGCTCGGGGCCGATGCCGGGATAGTCGAGGCCGGCCGAAATCGAATGCGCCTCGAGGATCTGGCCGTCGTCGTCCTGCAGCAGATAGGTGCGGTTGCCGTGCAGCACGCCGGGCAGGCCGCGCGCCAGCGACGCCGCGTGCTGGCCGCTGTCGAGGCCGCGGCCGGCCGCCTCGACGGCATAGATCGCCACCTTGTCGTCGTCGAGGAAGGGATGGAACAGGCCCATGGCGTTGGAGCCGCCGCCGATGCAGGCGACCAGCGAATCGGGCAACCGGCCCTCGCGCTCCAGCATCTGCGCGCGCGCCTCGCGGCCGATCACCGACTGGAAGTCGCGCACCAGCATCGGATAGGGATGCGGCCCGGCCACCGTGCCGATGATGTAGAAGGTGTCGGCGACGTTGGTCACCCAGTCGCGCAGCGCCTCGTTCATCGCGTCCTTGAGCGTGCGCGAGCCCGAGCTCACCGGCCGCACCTCGGCGCCGAGCAGCTTCATGCGGAAAACGTTGGGCTTCTGCCGCTCGATGTCGACCTCGCCCATGTAGACGACGCAGGGCAGGCCGAAGCGGGCGGCGACGGTGGCGGTGGCGACGCCGTGCTGGCCGGCGCCGGTCTCGGCGATGATGCGCCGCTTGCCCATGCGCCGGGCGAGCAGGATCTGGCCCATGCAATTGTTGATCTTGTGCGCGCCGGTATGGTTGAGCTCGTCGCGCTTGAAGTAGATCTTGGCGCCGCCGAAATGCGCCGTCAGCCGCTCGGCGAAATAGAGCGGGCTCGGCCGCCCGACATAGTCGCGCAGGAACGAATCGAGCTCGGCCTGGAAGGCGGGATCGGCCTTGGCTTCCGTATAGGCGCGCTCGAGGTCGAGGATCAGCGGCATCAGCGTCTCGGCGACGAAGCGGCCGCCATAGGCGCCGAAATGCCCGCGCTCGTCGGGTCCGGTCCGGTAGGAATTGGGTCGGGGAATGCCCGCGCCGAGCCTGGTCACAGCCGCTTCACCGTCTCGAGAAAGGCCTTGATGCGTTTCGGGTCCTTGCGTCCCGGCGCCTGCTCGACGCCCGAGGACACGTCGACCGCCACGGCGCCGCTCTCGGCCACCGCGACGGCGACATTGTCGCAATCCAGCCCGCCCGACAACAGCCAGGGCCGGCGAAAGCCCTGGCCGGCGAGCAGCCGCCAGTCGAAGGCCATGCCATTGCCGCCGGGCAGCCCGCCCTCGCCCCCGCGCGGGGCGCGGGAATCGAACATCAGCCAGTCGGCGACGCCGTCATAGTCGCGCGCGCGCGCCACGTCCTGCGGCCCCGAGACCCGGATCGCCTTGATCACCGGCAGGCGGAACTTCTCGCGGATCATTCGCACCCGGGCCGGGCTCTCGTCGCCGTGCAGCTGGATCAGGTCGAGCGGCACCTTGGCCAGCACGGCTTCGAGCGTCGCGTCGTCGGGATCGACGAAGACGCCGACGCGATCGATGCCGGTCGGCACGGCGGCGGCGAGCGTCGCCGCTTGCTCGGGCGTCAGATTGCGCGGCGAAGGGGGGAAGAAGACGAAGCCGATCATATCGGCGCCGCCGGCCACCGCCGCCGCCACCGCTCCCGGCGAGGTCACGCCGCAGATCTTGGCGAGCACGGTCATGGCTGGGCCGCTGCCGGCTCGCCGGCGATCTCGGCGGCGATCGCCCGGGCCGCGGCGGCGGGGTCGGCCGCCGCGGTGATCGGCCGGCCGATGACCAGGAAATCCGCGCCGAGCGCGAGGGCCGCCGCCGGCGTCATCACCCGTTTCTGGTCGTCGGCGGCGCTGCCGGCGGGGCGGATGCCGGGCGCGACGAGGCGAAAGCCCGGCCCGCAGGCCTGGCGCAGCAGGGCGATCTCGCTCGCCGCCGGCGCCGCGCCGTCGGCGCCGGCCTCGCGCGCCATCAGGCCGAGCCGGCGCACCTGCTCGGCCAGCGGCCGCTCGATGCCGAGCGCGGCGAGGTCGGCCTGATCGAGGGAGGTCAGCACCGTCACCGGCACGATCAGC
>CAYTWJ010000388.1:0-2942 GCA_964442055.1 uncultured Rhodospirillaceae bacterium
GGCGTATTGGGCGGCATGACAGGAAGGGGCTCGAGATGAGTTGTGTCAATCGCGAGACGGCGCTGCCTTCGGCAAAGGGTGTCGGCGGCAAGGACTTCAACGCCGCCGAGACGATGCTGCCGCGGGTGCCGGCCGAGACACCGGCGGAGGCGCGCAACGGCGGCCGCGTTAAGACGGCGAACGTGCCGCCCGAGGGCGTCTATCTGCCGAACAACAATCGCCTCGCGCCGCACATGCGCTCGCCCGAGTACGTGCAGATGTCGACCGCGGCGGCAATCACCTTGGGCGTGATGCCGGGCAAGATGCACCGCTGCTCGTGCACGCGCTGCCTCAACCTGCTGCTGACCTATCCCGAGGGCTGCCGCGCCAACTGCGCCTATTGCGGCCTCGCCCGCCACCGCGAGGCCGAGCGCGACTACGCCGACCGCAACTTCATCCGCGTCGACTGGCCGGCGGTGCCCTACGACCAGGTGGTCGACATCGTCGCCGCCGGCGGCGACGGCGGCCGCTTCCACCGCATGTGCATCAGCATGATCACCCATCCGCGCTCGGACGCCGACACGCGCGTGGTCCTGCGCAAGTGGGTCGAGCGGGTGCGCCACGTGCCGGTCTCGATCCTCTCCAACCCGACGACGATGACCCGCCAGGACGTGCGGGAGCTCAAGGACCTCGGCGCCGAGATCTTCACCGTGGCGCTCGACGCCTGCACGCCCGAGCTCTTCGACCGCACCCGCGGGCACGGCGTGCAGTCGCCCCATTCCTGGGCCAAGTACTGGGAGATACTGCGCGCCGCCGCCGAGATCTTCGGGCCGGAGAAGTTCGGCGCCCACCTGATCGTCGGCATGGGCGAGAGCGAGCGCGACGCGCTTGTCCAGGTGCAGGCGATCCGCGACCTCGGCGGCCACAGCCACATGTTCGCCTTCTTCCCCGAGAAGGGCTCGCTGATGGACCACCTGCCGCCGGTGCCGCGGCCGCAATGGCGCCGCGTGCAGCTCGCGCGCTACCTCATCGACTATCGCGGCGTGCGGCTCGAGCGGATGCGCTTCGACGAGGCCGGGCGGGTGGTCGATTTCGGCCTGCCGAAGCCTGAGGTCGAGGCGATCGTCGACGCCGGCATCGCCTTCCGCACCTCGGGCTGCCCGGGCAAGTTCGCCGACGACGTCTCGGCCTGCGACCGCCCCTACGGCGATTCGCCGCCCTCCGACATCGCCTCCTATCCCTTCGCGCCGGGCAAGCGCGACCTGCGCCGCATCCGCAAGGACCTCGGCCCGGCCGGCGGCGGCGCGTGAGGCGGCGGTGACGGCGCGGCCCCGCTTCCGGGTCATCGACACCGGGCTCAGGGGCGGGCGCGCCAACGTCGCCTTCGACCGCGCGCTGATCGAGGCGCGACGGTCGAGGCTGATCCCCGACACCATCCGCTTCCTGCGCTTCACGCCCTCGGCGCTGGTCGGCATCCACCAGATCGCCGGCCACGAGGTGCGGCTCGACTATTGCCGCCGCCACGGCATCGAGGTCGGGCGGCGCATCACCGGCGGCGGCGCGCTCTACCTCGACCCGGGCCAGATCGGCTGGGAGCTGGTCTTCGAGCGCGGCGCGCTGCCCGGCGGCGACCTCGCGCACTTGAGCCGGCGGCTCTGCGAGGCGGCGGCGCTGGGCCTCAGCCGCCTCGGCGTGGCGGCGGCCTTCCGCCCGCGCAACGACATCGAGGTCGAGGGCCGCAAGATCAGCGGCACCGGCGGCTTCTTCGAGGGCTCGACCTTCTTCTTCCAGGGCACGCTGCTGGTCGATTTCGACGTCGAGACGATGATCGCCGCCTTGCGCGTGCCGGTCGAGAAGCTGGCGCGGCGCGATCTCGATTCGGCGCGCCAGCGGGTGGTCAGCCTGCGCGAGCTTCTGGGCCGCGTGCCGCCGCTCGCCGAGATCGAGGCGGCGCTGCTGCAGGGCTTCGCCGAGGGGCTCGGCATCGAGCTGGTCCGGGGCGAGGTCGGCGCCGAGGAGGAGCGGCTGGCCGAACAAATCTTCCGCGACGAGATCGGCACCGACGACTTCGTCGAGGCGCTGGCCGCGCCCGACGCCGACGAGACGCTGGTCTCGGCCTCGCTGGTCAAGCGCGGCGGCTCGCTGCGCGCCGACATCCGGCTCGAAGGGCCGGGGCGCGGGCGCATCCGCGAGGCGCTGATCACCGGCGACTTCCTGCTCACCCCGCCGCGCGCGCTTCTCGACCTCGAGGCCAGCTTGCGCGGCGTCGAGACCTCCGAGGCCGGCGCGGCGGTCGAGGACTTCTTCACGCGGAGCGGCGCCGAGCTGGTCAACCTCGCGCCGGCCGATTTGCGCGAGGTGGTCGAGGCGGCGCTGCGCCAGCTCTCGCTCAGCGTGCTCGGCCGGCTGATCCGCGGCCACATGATCGGCCCGGGGCCGGCGGCGGCGCCGACGCTCGTCTTCCTGCACGACGCGCTCGGCTGTTCGCGGCTGTGGCGCGACTTCCCCGAGCGGCTGGCGCGCGCCACCGGCTGCGGCGCGCTTCTGTTCGACCGCTGGGGCTCGGGCGATTCGGCGCCGCTCGCGCCGCCCTTCCGCCGCGACTACCTGCTCGAGGAGGCGCTGCACGCGCTGCCCGCCGTGCTCGATGCCGCCGGCGTGCGCCGCGCCATCCTGGTCGGCCATTCCGACGGCGCCACCATCGCGCTCGCCTTCGCCGGCGCCCACCCCGAGCGCGTCCAGGCGGTGATCGCCGAGAGCCCGCATCTGTGGCGCGAGGAGAAGACGCTCGCCGCCATCCGCGAGCAGATCGCGGACTTCGAGCAGGGCGACCTCAAGGCGCGGCTCGCCCGCTACCACGGCGCCAGGACCGAGGCGCTGTTCGGCCGCCTGGTCGAGGTGTGGACGACCAGCGGCGAGCGCGGCTGGGGGATCGACGACTACGTCGCCGCCATCAGCTGCCC
>CAYTWJ010000389.1:0-2919 GCA_964442055.1 uncultured Rhodospirillaceae bacterium
TCGCCCTGCAGCAGTGGAACGACGTCGTCACCGGCGCCAACAGGTATATCGACGTGGAGGCGCCGTGGACCCTCCGCAAGACGGACCCCGAGCGCATGAGCACCGTCCTTTGGGTGCTGCTCGAGACCATCCGCCACCTCGGCTTGCTGGCGCAGCCGTTCATGCCCGGCAGCGCCGGCAAGCTCCTCGACCAGCTCGCGGTGAGCGAAGCCGCGCGCGGCTTCGAGCCTGCCGGAGCCCAAAGCGATCTTCCCGCGCTTCGTCGAGGCCGAAAGCAAGGCGGGGTGAGGCCGTGCTCGTCGACAGCCACTGCCATCTCGACTTCGCCGACTTCGCCGGCGAGCTCGACGCCGTGGTGGCGCGGGCGCGCGCGGCCGGCGTCGGCCTCATGGTCACGATCTCGACCCGGCTCGACAGCTTCCCGGCCGTGCTCGCCATCGCCGAGCGCTTCGACGACGTGTTCTGCTCGGTCGGCGTCCATCCGCACGAGGCCGCCCGCGAGCCGGCCGCCGACGCCGAGCGGCTGATCGCGCTCGCCCGCCATCCCAAGGTGGTCGGCATCGGCGAGACCGGTCTCGACTATTACTACGAGCGGAGCCCGCGCGAGGCGCAGGCGCGGAGCTTCCGCGCCCATATCGCCGCCGCGCGGGCGACCGGCCTGCCGCTGATCGTGCACGCCCGCGACGCCGACGACGACATCGCGGCGATCCTGGCCGAGGAAATGGCGAAGGGGCCCTATTGCGGCCTGCTGCACTGCTTTAGCTCGTCGCGGCGGCTTGCCGAGCGGGCGGTGGCGCTCGGCCTTTACGTCTCGCTTTCCGGCATCCTCACCTTCAAGAACGCCGAGGACTTGCGGGCGACGGCCCGGGCGCTGCCGCTGGAGCGCCTGCTGGTCGAGACCGACGCGCCCTATCTCGCCCCGGTGCCGACGCGTGGCAAGCGCAACGAGCCGGCTTTCGTCGCCCACACCGCGGCGGCTGACGGGGCGGGGGGTGGAGGTGGTGGCGCGCGCCACCACGGCCAATTTCCGCGCGCTCTTCGCCAAGGCGGCGGCTGCCGTGCCGGCGCCGGTGGACTGATGCGCGTCACCATCCTCGGCTGCGGCACATCCGGCGGCGTGCCGCGGCTCGGCAATCATTGGGGCAAGTGCGACCCGGCCGAGCCGAGGAACCGTCGGCGGCGCTGCTCGATCCTGGTCGAGGAGGGCGGCACCCGGCTGCTCGTCGACACCAGCCCCGATCTGCGCCAGCAGCTGCTCGATGCCGGCGTCGCCTCGGTCGACGCCGTGCTCTGGACCCACGAGCATGCCGACCAGGCGCACGGCCTCGACGAGCTGCGGGTGATGGCCGTCGACCGCCGGCGCCGGGTCGATGCCCATGCCCATCCGCGCACGCTCTCGGTGCTGCGCCACCGCTTCGCTTATTGCTTCGAGCAGCCGCCGCACAGCCTTTACCCGCCGATCATCACCGGCCATGTCATCGACGGGCCGTTCCGCGTCGGCGCGATCGGCGTGGTCCCCTTCGAGCAGGAGCATGGCGGCGAGATGACGGCGCTCGGCTTCCGCTTCGGGCCGGTCGCCTATTCCAACGACGTGGTGCGGCTCTCCGAGCAGGCCTTCCACATCCTCGCCGGGGTCGAGGTCTGGATTGTCGACGCCATGCGCCACGAGCCGCACCCGACCCATGCCCACGTCGCCCTGGCCCTGGAATGGATCGCCCGGGTCAAGCCGAGGCGGGCCGTGCTGACCAACCTGCACCACACCCTCGACTATGCCAGCCTGAAGGCCGAACTGCCGCCGGGCGTCGAGCCCGCGTTCGACGGCATGGTCATCGAAACCTGAATGGCGCCGCGCCGCTGCTGGGTAGTGACCTCGGGCGAGGCCGGGCACGTCGCGCAAGCCCTGGGCCTGGCCGAGGCACTCGGCTTCGCCGATGCCGCGCTCAAGACGATCGGGCTGCGCTGGCCGTGGCGGTGGCTGCCGAATTGGCCATGGCTGGCCACCCAGACGGCCCTCGACCCGGCCCGCGACCGACTTCGGGCGCCATGGCCGGACGTTCTGATAAGCTGCGGAAGAAACGGCGCTTTCGCGGCTTTGGCCGTGCGCAAGGCAAGCCGGGGGCGCTGCCGGCTCATTCAGATTCTCGATCCGGGCGCCGGGCGCGATGCCTATGACGTGCTGATCTCGCCCGAGCACGACCGGCTGCGCGGCGCCAATGTGCTGACGGTCCAGGTGGCGTTGCACCGGGTCACGGTGGCGAAGCTCGCCGCCGGAGCGGCGGCTTTGGCGCCCGAGGTGGCGCATCTGCCGCGCCCCTTGGTCGCGGTGCTGGTCGGCGGCAGCAACCGCTATTATACGCTCGACCGAGCCTGGGCGGCCGAGTTCTGGCGGCAACTGGCGACGATGGCGCGGGAGACGCCGTGCGGGCTGCTGGTCACGCCGTCGCGTCGCACCGGGGCTGCGGCCGAGGCGGCACTGCGCGAGGCGCTCGCGGGCGCGCCGGCGGCGATCTGGGACGGGACGGGGAGCAACCCGTATTTCGGCTATCTCGGCCTGGCCGACGCCATCATCGTGACCTGCGATTCGGTGTCGATGATCGCCGAGGCCTGCGCGACGGGTAAGCCGGTGCTGCTGGCGCGGCTGCCGGGACGCTCGGCGCGCTTCGAGCGCCTCTACGCCAGGCTGGAAGGCGGCGGCCATGTGCGCTGGTTCACAGGGAACCTTGTCAGTTGGACGGCGTGTCGCCTTGACGACATGGACGCGATCGCGGCCGAAGTCCGGCAGCGACTGGAATGGGCAGCTTGAGCCAGGGGGCGAAATCCCAATCGCGCCAATGTCTTCGGCCACAGCGTTATTCTTTCCATAATGTATATTATACGATTTATCCGTCGGCTGCGCTGCCGCCGTCGGGCCCGCCCCGC
>CAYTWJ010000390.1:0-2913 GCA_964442055.1 uncultured Rhodospirillaceae bacterium
AGCTCACCTCCAGCTCGGACCACGCGCTCTCGACGATGATCACGCTCGTACGCTTGCGGTCCTCCGCGCTCGATCCGGAACCATAGTTCCGCGCCGCCTCGCGGTCATGCGGTGCGGACTCGTCCGCTGTCGACCTGGCCCAGCCGGCGCAAGGTGGTGGCGACGAGCAGGCGGGCGAAGGCGCGGTCGCGGGCTTCGAGGCCGGCGAGGCCGCCGCCGGGCCGGAGCGCGGCGGCGATCGCCTGATCGAGCGGGCGGCGCCGGTCGAGCACGGCGGCGAGCAGGTCAAGCGCGGCGGCGCGGCTTGCGGTGCCGGTTGTCACCCGGCGGGTCTAGCCGAGAACTGCCGCGGCGTCGAGCCGGCTCAGCCCCAGGGGCCGCGCGCGGCGGCGGCGCCCATGCCGGCCATCGCGCGCAGGCGGGCGACGCGCTCCTCGGTCGTCGGGTGGGTCGAGAACAGCGAGCCGATCGAGCGCGCGTGCAGCGGATTGACGATGAAGAGATGCGCGGTGGCCGGGTTGTCCTCGGCCGCCGGGTTGTCGATCCGGCGCGCGGCGCGGTCGATCTTCTGCAAGGCGGCGGCGAGCCAGAGCGGCCGGCCGCTGATCTCGGCGCCGAGCCGGTCGGCGGCGTATTCGCGCGTGCGGCTGATCGCCATCTGCACCAGCATCGCCGCCAGCGGCGCCAGCACCATCAGCGCCAGCGTGCCGACCAGGCCGAGCGGATTGTTGCGGCTGTCGCCGCGGCCGAACAGGAAGGCGAAGTTGGCGAGCATGCCGATGGCGCCGGCGACGGTCGCGGTGACGGTCATGATCAGGGTGTCGCGGTTCTTCACGTGGGCGAGCTCGTGCGCCATCACGCCGGCGACTTCCTCGGGCGTGAGCATGTCGAGCAGGCCGGTGGTCGCGGCGACCGAGGCGTTCGCCGGGTTGCGCCCGGTGGCGAAGGCGTTGGGCTGGTCGCTGTCGATGACGAACACCTTGGGCATCGGCAGGCCGGCCTGGCGGGCGAGCTCCTCGACGAGGCCGTGGAACTCAGGGGCGCTGCGCGCATCGACCTGGCGCGCGCCGTACATCGCCAGCACCATCCTGTCGGCGTTCCAGTAGGCGAACAGGTTGGTCGCCGCGGCGAGGCCGAGCGCGATCAGCATGCCGCCCTCGCCGCCGATCACGTAGCCGACGGCGAGGAAGAGCGCGGTCATCGCCGCGAGCAGGAGCCCGGTGCGAAACTGGTTCATGGCGTTGCCTTCTGCCTCCTGCCGGCCGGCGGGGCTGCCCGCGCGGGCCGGCGTGCTATATGTATGCGGGCCGCCAAGCCCTTCAAGTTGCAGAGGAGTTGCTTCGTGGCCGAGGAGCGCAAGCCAGACCCCGCCGCCCCGCCGCCGGCCGCCCCCGCCGGGGAGCGCAAGCCCAAACCAGCCATCGTGCTCGAACAGGCGCTGGGCGAGGTCGGCGGCCCGAAGGGGCCCGAGCCGACGCGCTACGGCGACTGGGAGCGCAAGGGCATCGCCAGCGACTTCTGAGTCGGGCGTCGCGCCGGGGTCGAAGGCGTGTCTCTCCCCGCCTGCCTTCTAGGCGCCTTCGAGGGCGGCAAGGGCCGTCGCCGCCGGCAGGAACAGCCGCTTCGGCTGCAGCGGAAACGGCCGGAACCCGAACGCCTTGTGGAAGCCGGCCGCGTGCTCGTCCTTGGCTTCGACGACGATCGCGAATATGGCGACCGAACGCCCGGCGCCGAGCACGCGGCGCACGGCATCGGCCAGCAGCAGTTCGCCGACCCGCCAGCCCCGCGCGCGTTCGTCGCGCGCGAGGCGCCCGATCAGCGCGGCCGGAATCGCACTGTGGCGCGGCAGCCTGCGGCCGATTTCCTCGGGCAGGTCGGCGACCGACAGCGCAAACGAGCTCAGGCTGTGGAAGCCGATCACGCCGAGCTCGCGGTCGAGCGCGACGAACACCCGGGCGACGTTGCGTTTCTGATCCTGGCCGGCCCGGCGTCGGAACCAGTCGTCCAAGCTGGCCCGGCCGCACGAGAACGCCGCGCGATCGTGCCGTTTCCCGAGCGGCTCGATGACGATGTCGCGGGCGAAATCCGCCACGGCGAGCGGTCAGCCGAACCGCTCGCGATGCCGTTTGAGCGCCACCACCAGAGGGGCCGTCGGCGGCGGCGGCGCGAGGAGGGCGGCGAGGAACGCCTCGCGATCGGCGCCGGTGAGCGCCATGCGCTCGTGCTCTTCGAGCACCCGGCGCGCGCCTTCATAAGCGAGATCGCCCGCCGTCAAGCCCGAGACCGCCATCGCGCGCTGGATCAACTGCTTCGTCGACGCGGCGACGCGCAGCTCGATGCGCTCCTTCTTGAGTTCGCGGCCGCTCGCTTCTGTCCGACCCGTCGATGGTGGCATGGGCAGGCCTCCTTGCTTGCAACAATGTACGGTGGATCGCCGTACATATCAAGAAGCCGCTCTCGCCAGCAGCCAAGCCAGTTCAGCTATGATATAATTCCTAAATCCGTGAGGGCTCGCCCGTGATGCGCTTTGTTTTCGCGGTCTGCCTTTTCGCCGCCGCCACCGCCGCAGAGGCGGCGGCGCCGGTGCTGCCCGGGCCGGTTCCGGCCGAGGTGGTGCGGGTGATCGACGGCGACACCGTCGAGGTCGAGGCGACGATCTGGCTCGGCCAGCGGCTGCGCACCCAGGTGCGGCTTTGGGGCGTCGATGCGCCCGAGCTCAAGGGCCGCTGCGCCGCCGAGCGCCGGCTGGCGGCGCGCGCCCGCGCCTATACCGCGGCGGCACTGGCCGGCGGCCGGGTGGCGCTGCACGACGTCCGCCACGACAAGTACGGCCGCCGGGTGCTGGCGCGCCTCGTCACCGACCAGGGCCGCGATCTCGGCCGGGCGCTGATCGCGGCCGGGCTGGCCCGGCCC
>CAYTWJ010000391.1:0-2909 GCA_964442055.1 uncultured Rhodospirillaceae bacterium
CGGAGATGGTGATCAAGTGCGTGCAGATGCGCATCCCGATCCTGATCTCGCGCTCGGGCTTCACCGCCTCGGGCGTGGCGCTGGCGCGCAAGGCCGGGCTGACGCTGGTCGGCCGCGCCAAGGGCAGGCGCTTCGTCTGCGTCTCCGGGGCCGAGCGCATCGTCTATGACGGCGATCCGCAGGCGGTCGGCGAGGAGGATCGCCGCATCCAGCGCAAGGCGAGCTTGGGCGACGATGCCGCCTGAGCGCGCGCCGCGCGCCGATGTCGTCGTTTGCCTGCTCGCCGGGGGCCTGAGCCGGCGCATGGGCGGCGGCGACAAGGCTTTGCGCTTGCTCGGCGGCGAGACGCTGCTCGGGCGCGTCCTGCGCATCCTGCGTCCGCAGGCCGCATGCCTGATCATCAATGCCAACGGCGATCCGGCGCGTTTCGCGGCCTACGGGCTGCCGGTGGTCGCCGACGTGGTCGCCGGCTTCGCCGGCCCGCTCGCCGGCGTGCTCTCCGGCTTGGTCTGGGCGCGGACCAGCGCGCCCACGGCGCGCTGGCTGGTGACCGTGCCGACCGATTCGCCCTTTCTGCCCGATGACCTGGTCGAGCGGCTGGTCGGCGCCGCCGAGGCCACCGGCGCGCCGCTCGCCTGCGCCGCCTCGGGCGGGCAGGCCTATCCGGTGGTCGGCGCCTGGCGGCTCGATCTGGCCGAAGAGCTGCGGCGGGCGCTGATCGAGGAAGGCGTCCGCAAGATCGACCAGTGGACGGCGCGCCACGCGCTCGTCACCGTCGCCTGGCCGACCGAGCCGGTCGACCCGTTCTTCAACACCAATAGTCCGGAAGACATGGCCGAGGCGGAGCGCTTGCTGGCGCGACTCGGCGAAGCTGCGGTCAGGCCTTGAGGTCGAGCAGCGTCTTCAGCATGCCGTCGGCGGTTTGCACCGTCTTGAGGTTGGCAGCGAATGAGGTGCGCGCGACGATCTGCTGCGCGGTCTCGGCGGCGAGGTCGACATTGGGCGCCTCGACCAGGCCGTCGCCGCCGGCGGCGGGCTGATCGGGCTCGTAGCTGAGGTGGCTCGCCGGCACCAGCGGCTCGACGCGCGCCTCGACCCCGCCGGGCGCGATCGAGGTGTCGGCGACCCGGAACGGCTCGTAGGCGGCACTCGCCGCGCGGGCGTCGGCCGTGGCTGGCGGCGTGCCGACCGAGCGCGTGTTGACCACGTTGCGCGCCGAGATGTCGACGCGGCGCGCGGCAGCGTTGAGGCCGCTTACGGCAATGCCGAAGGTCGTGAGCATCGCATTTTGTCCACAGGCGAGCCTGCGCCCCGCGAGCTGCAGCGTCAACCTGAAAAGATAGTTAAATCAACAACTTGAATAAAATTAGGGCGATTGTTGCCGGGCTGACGGCCTGCCGGCCAAAAAGTATCGGGTCGCAAGAATTGCAAGTGCGTCGCAATTGCACTAATCTCGCCAGCGATCCGTAAACAAGCCTTTCCATGAGAGAGCAGACCCAATGAATTTTTCGGTGGCGACACAGGCTGCGCTGGTGCTGCTGCGCGAGGGCGCCGAAGCCTTGCTGGTAATTGCGGCCCTCGCCGCGTATCTGCACAAGGCCGGCGAGCCACGGCGGCTGCGCAGCCTGTTGCGCGGTGCCGGGCTGGCGGTGCTGGCCAGCCTGCTGACCGCCTGGGTGTTCGAGCGCTATTTCGGTGGCGAGCATGACGACCGTATCGAGGGCGGCATCATGCTGCTCGCCGCGGCGGTGCTGTTCTACGTCAGCGGCTGGCTGTTCGTGCGCCAGGACCCGCGCCTTTGGCAGGCCTACCTGCGCCAGCATGTCGATGCGGCCATGCAGCAGAACGGCAGCTTGGCCCTTGCGGCGGTCGCCTTCCTTGCCGTCTACCGCGAGGGCGCCGAAACGGTCCTCTTCCTCCATGCCCTCGCGGTGGCGAACGGCGGCTGGTCGGCCGCGCTTCTGCTCGGCCTTGCCGGCGGCGCGGCCGGCCTGGTGCTGGGCTTCTTCCTGGTGCGCGTGCTGGCCCTGCGGCTGCCGCTGCGGCCGCTCTTCGCGGCGACCTCGGCCCTGCTGTTCGTCATGGGCCTCAATTTCGTCGGCGCCGCATTGCAGGAATTCCAGGAGCTCGGCTGGGTCCCCTATGACGACATGCCGGGCGCCGGCTGGCTCGAAACACTTGGTGCGAACGCCTCGGCCGAGGTGCTGGGAACGCAGCTCGCCATCTGCCTCGGCGCGCTGGTTACCGCGCTGGTCCTGCGCCGGCGGCGCGCGGCCCCCGCTTCTGCAGCAGCGGCTGCAACGGCTGGCGGCTCGGCCAAGGACCAGCCTTCCGGCGTCGTCGAGGCCCTCTAGGTGCCGGCGATGGCCGCTCGGGCCGCGCTGCGGAATGCCTTCGCCGCGGCCAAGTCGCGGAACACGGCGACGATGTAGGCGGCTGCGGGACGGCGCGACGAGACGTCCTTGCCGCCGTGGCTGGCGATCAGGGGGCGCAACCGCTCGCGCCGCGCCTCGGTGGTCTTCGGGTCGGCGCTCTTGACGCGCACCTTGACGCGGTAGAAAGGCATCGCTCAGTCGTTGGCGGCGAGCGGCGGCCAAAGGTTGCGCAGCTCCTCGGGCAGCATCTTGATCACCTTGGCGATCTCGCCCGATTCGATCTTGTCCCACATCACCTCGAACACGGCACGCACCGCCTTTTCGGCGTCGATGCCGAGGCCGCCGCGGAACTCGGCGCTGACGTGATCGAGAAACGCCTGCTTGCGGCGCTCCTTGGTCGGCGTCGCGGCCATGTGCCAGCCTTCGTAGAACACGCCGCGGATCAGCATCGGCAGCTGCGCGCCCAGATGCGACGCGTTCTCCGGCCCGAGGCGGTCGCGCAGCGCATGAAGGGTGGCCTTCAGCACGCGGTAG
>CAYTWJ010000392.1:0-2908 GCA_964442055.1 uncultured Rhodospirillaceae bacterium
CCTCGCCAACCGCGACCTCATCTATCTCGGCGTCTCGGGCGACGGCGATTCGGCCTCGATCGGGCTCGGCCAGTTCGCCCACTCGATCCGGCGCGGCGTCAACATGGTCTACATTGTCGAGAACAATGGCGTCTACGGTCTGACCAAGGGCCAGTTCTCGGCGACCTCGGACCGCGGCTCGAAGAGCAAGCGCGGCGTGGTCAACAGCGACGCGCCGATCGACCTGGTGGCGATGGCGCTGCAGCTCGGCGCCACCTTCGTCGCGCGCAGCTTCTCGGGCGACAAGGCGCAGCTGGTGCCGCTGATCAAGGGCGCCATCCTGCACCACGGCGCCGCCTTCATCGACTGCGTCTCGCCCTGCGTCGCCTTCAACAACCATCCCGGCTCGACCAAGAGCTTCGACTATGTCCGCGAGCACAACGAGGCGGTGAACCGGCTGGACGTCATCGTCGGCCGCGCGCCGATTGTCGCCGACTACGCGCCCGGCGCGCTCGAGGAAGTCATCCAGCACGACGGCTCGGTGCTGCGCCTGCGCAAGGTCGCCGCCGATTACGATCCGCACGATCGCATCGGCGCGATGAACTTCCTGCAGGAGCACCATGCCGGGGGCGAGGTCGTAACCGGCTTGCTCTATGTCGAACCGGAATCACAGGACCTGCACGACTATCTCGGCACGGTCCAGGCGCCGCTCAACGCGCTCGGCGAGGCCGAGCTCTGCCCCGGCTCGGCCGCCCTCGCCGGCATCAACGCCAGCCTGCGCTAGGCGGTCAGCCGCCTGCCGCTTCGGGGCGCGGCGACAGCGGCGGCACGCCGGCACCGATGTCGATGAAAGCCAGTCCTTCCCCCGCTGCGATCAGGCGGGCGCCGTTTGCCGGGGTTTCCAGCGCCGAATCGGCAAGCTCGGTCGCCAGCGCGATCACCTGGATCGGCTCGCCCTGGCGGTCCGGCTCCACCGGCGCCGACACCACCTCGGCCGGTACGCGCCGTGCCGAGGCGTAGACGACCGCATAGAGCATCACCGCCGCGCACGGCTGGCGCACCTCGGCGAGCAGTTGCGCGGCGCGAATCGCCCGGCCCTCGGTCGGCGCCAGATCGAGGTGGTTGAGCCCCGTCGGGTCGAAGCCCAGCCGCTCGCCGATCACGCTGCCGGCGAGACGGAAGACGATGTGCTCGGCATCGCGCACCTCGAACACCATCACGCGCGGCAGCAGCTTCTTGATGTCGGCGAGAGCGACGTCGCCGCGACGGGGCAGCAGATTGGTGCCGCGCCAGCGGTCCCACGCGAGAAGAAAACGGCGGCTGTCGTCGGCCCGGAAATTGCCAAGCGCGTCTGCGAAATTCACCTGCCGACCCGACCAAACAAGAACACAACCCTCTGGCGCCGGAACGTAGCAGATCGGGCGTCGGCGCGCCCGGCAATCTGCCGCCGATCAGCGCAACCGGCGCGGCGACAGCGCCGCGGCATCGACGCCCAGCGTCGCCAGGTCGGCCGGCACGCCCTCGCCGGCCGCCAGCGCCGCCGCCAGCCGGCCCATCGCCGGCGAGGTCTGGATGCCGTAGCCGCCCTGGCCGGCCAGCCAGAAGAACCCTTCGACCCGGTCGTCGAAGCCGACCACCGGCGTCTTGTCGGCGACGAAGCTGCGCAAGCCCGCCCACTTGTGCTCGATGCGCCGGATGCGGAAGCTTGCCGCCCGTTCGATGCGATCGACGGCGAGCGCAATGTCCATTTCCTCGGGCTGCGCGTCGCAGGGCGGCGACGGCGTCTCGTCGGCCGGCGAGCCGAGCAGCTTGCCCGCGTCGGGCTTGAAGTAGAACTGCTCGGCCACGTCGATGACCACCGGCCAGTCGCGCACATCCGTCGGCGGCTCCGGCGCGAACAGGATGACGGTGCGGCGTTTCGGCACCAAGCCGATCGGTGCCGCCCCCGCCAGGCGCGCGACCTCGTCGCACCAGGCGCCCGCGGCGTTGACCAGCAGCGGGGCGGCAAACTCGCCCGCCGGCGTCGCCACGCGCCACAAGCGGCCGCTTCGTCCGATCGCCCGCACCTCGGCGTCGCAGACCAGGCGGGCGCCGTTCGCCGCCGCTCCGCGCAGGAAGCCGCGGTGGATGGCATCGACATCGAGATCCTGCGCGCCCGGCTCGATCACCCCGCCGGCGACATAGTCGGGGCGGAGCATCGGCGCGGCGCGGCGTACCTCTGCGGCGTCGAGGCGGCGCACCGTCGGCACCAGCCTTACGGCCTCCGCATGAAGCCCGTCGAGCGCGGCGGTCTGATCGGCGCGGCCGATCATGATCGCCGGGCGCGACCGCCACAGAGGGCTTCCCGCGAAGCCGTCGGGCGGCGCGGCGAAGAAAGGCCGGCTGCCGACTGTCAGTCCCCGGATCACGGCATTGCCATAGATCTCCGAGAACACCGCGGCCGAACGGCCGGTGGTGTGATAGCCGGGCTGCGCCTCGCGCTCGAGAATCGAGACCGCGCGCGAGCGGCTGAGCTCGTAGGCCGCAGACGCGCCGGCGATGCCGGCGCCGATGATGACGGTATCGCATTCGTGCATGGGGGAAATGTCTAGCGGAAACCGCACGCCGCCGATATCCGATTGTCGGCCTTGTCCGGCGGCGCGCATATAATAAGTTTACCGCGACCGCCAGCCACCGCACCGCGCCATGACCCCCGACCAGCTTCGCGCCCGGCTCCTCTACCGCGACGGCCTGATCCTGGTCATCGACAAGCCGGCCGGCTTGCCGGTGCACGCCGGCCCCGGCGGCGGCCCGAACCTGGAGCGGATGTTCGATGCCTTGCGCTTCGGCCTGCCCAAGCCGCCTGCCCTCGCCCATCGCCTCGACCGCGATACCAGCGGCTGTCTCGCGCTCGGCCGCCACCGCAAGGCTTTGGCCCGGCTCGGCCGCC
>CAYTWJ010000393.1:0-2900 GCA_964442055.1 uncultured Rhodospirillaceae bacterium
GTTCCGTATGATTATTGGCTGCTGCACGACGTTCTTCCGAACGACATTTGCGAAGAGCTGGCCGCCCTGCCGTTCGTCCCCGCGGCGATCGGCGACACGCTCGGCAAGCGCGAGACGCACAACTCGACGCGCATCTTCTGCGACGCGGCCAATCGTCGCAGCCATCCGGCGATGGCCGCGGTGGCGGCGCTGTTCCAGGACCGCGGCACGACGCAGGCGATCGAGGAGACTTGTCACGCCAGGCTGGCCGGCACGTCGCTGCGGATCGAGTATTGCCAGGACACAGCCGGTTTCTGGCTCGAGCCGCATACCGATCTGGGCGTCAAGAAGTTCACGATGATGATCTATGTCTGCCGCGGCGAAGGGTCCGAGGATTGGGGCACGGACATCTACGACAGCCGGCGCCGGCATGTCGCGCGCTCGCCCTGCGGCTTCAACAAGGGCCTGATCTTCGTGCCCGCCGACAACACCTTTCATGGCTTCGAGCGGCGCAACATCGCCGGCATCCGCAAGGCGCTGATCGTCAACTATGTCGGGCCGGAATGGCGCAGCCGCCACGAGCTGGCCTATCCAGAGCAACCGATCAGCTGACTTGGGCGTCGCACCGACCTGCTGGGCGGTGACGACCGGCGAGGCCGGGATGGTCAGTCAGGCCATGGGCCTGGCCGAAGCGGTCGGCCTGTCCACGGTCCAGAAGACTGTGCATCTGCGCGCGCCCTGGCGCTGGCTGCCGGGGCATCTGTGCCCTGCCCCCCTGGCGGGGCTGGATGCACGGAGCGACCCCATCCGGCCGCCCTGGCCCGATTTGCTGATCACCTGCGGCCGCCGCAGCGTTGCCGTCGCGATCGCCGTGAGCCGCCTGAGCCGCGGCCGGACCTTCACCGTGCACGTCCAGGATCCGCGCGTTCCGCCGCGCTGCTTCGACATGGTCGTGCCCCCGGAGCACGACGGCCTCAGCGGCGACAACGTCTACCCGACGCTCGCCGCCTTGCACCGCGTCACGCCGCAGAAGCTCGCGCAGGCAGCCGAGCACTTCCGGGCCCGCTTCGAGAGCTTGCCCCGCCCGCTGGTGGCCGCGCTCATCGGTGGCGACAGCCGGGCCTACCGTTTCCGCGCGACCAGGGCCGCCGAGTTGGCCGACGAATTGATCGGCGCCGCCGAGGCGGCGGGCGCAGGCCTGATTGTCACCGCGTCCCGGCGAACCGGCCCGGACAGCCGGGCGGCGCTCGAGGTGCGGTTGCAGGGCGACCGCGCCTGCTTCTGGCAGGGCGAAGGCGAAAACCCCTATCTCGGCATGCTCGCCCTGGCCGATTTCATCGTCGTCACGGAAGATTCGATATCCATGGTGTCCGAGGCCTGCGCCACCGGCAGGCCGGTGCACATCGCGGCAATGGAGGGCGGCAACAGGCGCTTCGCGGCCTTTCACGAGCGCCTGCGTGCCGCGGGCGTCACCCGCCCTTTCCGTGGGCGGCTCATGACCTGGTCCTACGAGCCGATCGACGAGACGCGGCGCATCGCCGAGCTGGTGCGCGCGCGGTTGCGCGAGCGCTCGCCTGGCGCCGGCTCCTCTGGCGCTGACGGTCGGCGGGTGGAGCCTGCCGCCTTCGCGTAGGCATCGCGCCGGACTTCGCCGCCGTGGCGGTGACATGAAAATTCGATTGTTCCGGCGATTCCGATAGATATCCTCAATGGCGATGAACCTGGCGCAGTTCCGCTATTTCCTGGCCGTCGCCGAAACCGGCAGCTTCACCCAGGCCGCTGAACGGGTGCACGTGACCCAGCCCACCCTGTCGACCGGCATCCGGCGCCTCGAACAGGAATTGGGTGGCCCGTTGTTCGAGCGCGGCCGCGCCGTCGCCCTGACCGCCGCCGGCCGGCGCTTCTTACCGCACGCGCGCACGGTGGTGCAGGAAATCGGCGCCGCCCGCACCGAGATGCGCGCCGCCCCGGCGCCGACGGCGCTGCGCCTGGGGCTGCTGCGGGGGCTTCCCGCGGCGCCGCTGGCGCGCCTCCTGGCCGATTTCGCCCTTGCCCATCCCGAGGTCGCGCTCGAATTCGCCGAGGCGGCGTCGCCGGCCTTGGCCCAGCGCCTGGCAAGGCGCCAGATCGACCTCGCGCTGACCGAGCTGCCGGCCGATGCCCGGCGCGAGGCGGCGTTGCCGCTGCTGCGCCAGCGCTACGTGCTGTTCGTGCCCGCCAGCCACCCGCTCGCGGGCCGCGCCGTTTGTCGCCTTGCCGATCTGGCCGATCTGCGCTTCGTGCTCGGGCCGGAGAGCGCAGCCAGCCGCAGCGCGCGCCAGACGCTGGAAGCGCAGGGCCTGAGGCCGCGCGTTGCCGGCCGGGTCGAGGACGAGGCGCGCGCCCTCGCCCTGGTCGCAGCCGGTCTTGGCGTCACCCTGCTGCCGGACAGCTTCCGGCTCGCCGGCACGGTGGCGGTGCGCCTCGCCGACCTCGATTTGAGCCGGCGGCTCGGCCTCGTCTGGCGTGCCGACGCACCGGAGCCGGCGGCGCAGTTCCGCGCTTTCGCCGCGGGCCACGACTGGCTGGCGCCGCCGCGCCGGCGCGGCCGTGCCGAGCTCGACGCGGCGCACTGAACGGGTTCAGAGCAGCAGCCAGGCGCCCAGGCCAAGAAAGGCAAAGAAACCGACGACGTCCGTAACGGTGGTGACAAAGGGGCCGGACGATACCGCCGGGTCGACGCCAAGCCGTGCCAGCCCCAGCGGAATGAGAATTCCCCCGACCGCGGCCGCCACCAACACGGTGAGCATGGCGAGGCCCATGACCAGACCCAGGTCGGTGACCCGGAACCAGCCGATGGCGATCGCTCCCATGATCATCGCGAAGCAGATGCCGTTCAGCACCCCCACCGAGGAATCCTGTGGCGTGGACGGGACCTTCGC
>CAYTWJ010000394.1:0-2896 GCA_964442055.1 uncultured Rhodospirillaceae bacterium
CGCTTGACGGCGGCGGCGGGGTGGCCTATCTGGCACGGACTCTCCCATTAAGCGGACCGCGGCATGGCCATACTGCCGATCATCACCGCGCCGGACCCCCGGCTGAAGGTCAAGTCCAGGCGCGTCGGCAAGATCGACGACGCGGCGCGCCGGCTGATGGACGACATGCTGGAGACGATGTACGCCGCGCCGGGCATCGGGCTGGCCGCGATCCAGGTCGGCGTGCCGAAGAACATCATCGTCATCGACCTGAGCCGCGAGGGCGAGGAGCGCAAGCCGCTCTTCCTCGTCGATCCCGAGATCGTCTGGGCCTCGGACGAGGACAAGCCCTGGGAGGAGGGCTGCCTGTCGCTGCCCGAGCAGTACGCCGAGGTCAAGCGGCCGGCGCGGATTCGCGTGCGCTTCCTCGACTACTACGGCGACATGCGCGAGCTCGAGGCCGACGGCGTGCTCGCCGTCTGCATCCAGCACGAGATGGACCATCTCGACGGCGTGCTCTTTGTCGATCACATCTCGGCGCTCCGCCGCAACATGATCCTGCGCAAGCTGGTCAAGGCGAGGCGGCAGAAAGCGCCGGTCAGCGCCTGAGCGGCGCATGCCATGCCGCTCCGCCTCGTCTTCATGGGAACCCCCGACTTCGCGCTGCCGACGCTGGCGACGCTGATCGACGCCGGCCACGACATCGCCTGCGTCTACAGCCAGCCGCCGCGCCCGGCCGGCCGCGGCCACCGCCTGCGGCTCTCGCCGGTGCAGGCGCTGGCCGAGGATCGCGGGCTCGAGGTGCGCACGCCGCTGACGCTGCGGGACGAGGCGGCGGCGGCCGAGTTCCGCGCGCTTCAAGCCGACGCCGCGGTCGTCGTCGCCTACGGCCTGATCCTGCCCCAGCCGATCCTGGCCGCGCCGCGGCTCGGCTGCCTCAACGTGCACGCCTCGCTGCTGCCGCGCTGGCGCGGCGCCGCGCCGATCCAGCGCGCGATCCTCGCCGGCGATGCCGAGACCGGGGTCGCGGTGATGCTGATGGAGGAAGGCCTCGACACCGGCCCGGTGCTCGCCGAGCAACGCGTGCCGATCGGCCCGCGCGCGACCGCGGGCGAGCTCGCCGACGAGCTGGCGGCGATCGGCGCGCGGTTGATGGCGGCGAGCCTCGACGGGCTGGCGGCCGGCACGCTCGCTCCGCGGCCCCAGGCCGAGACCGGCGTGACCTACGCGCGCAAGATCGACAAGGAAGAGGGGCGGCTCGACTGGTCGCGCCCGGCCGTCGAGCTCGACCGCCTGGTGCGCGCCTTCGCGCCCGCGCCGGGGGCCTTTTTCGAGCACGAGGGCGAGCGCATCAGGGTGCTCGAGGCCGAACCGGTCGCGGGTCCGCCGGCCGCCCGCCCGCCGGGCACGGTGATCGGCGACGGCCTCGCCGTCGCCTGCGGCGCAGGCGCGCTGCGCCTGCTCGTCTTGCAGCGCGCGGGGCGCGGGCCGCTCGACGCGGCGGCCTTCCTGCGCGGCCATCGGCTGCCGCCCGGCACCCGCCTCGGCTGATTCGTGCCGCGCTATCGGCTGACCCTCGAATACGACGGCGGCGGCTTCGTCGGCTGGCAGCGCCAGGAGAACGGGCTCTCGGTGCAGGAAGCGCTCGAACGGGCGGTCGAACGCTTCTGCGGCGAGGCCGTGACCGCCGTCGCCGCCGGGCGCACCGACGCCGGCGTGCACGCGCTCGGCCAGGTCGCGCATGTCGACCTCGGCCGCGAGGTCGCGCCCGACACGGTGCGCGGCGCGCTCAATTTCCACCTGCGCCCGGCAGCGGTCGCGGTGCTCGACTGCGCCCGCGTCGCCGACGACTTCCACGCCCGCTTCTCGGCGTCGAAGCGCCGCTATCTCTATCGCATCGCCAACCGCCGCGCGCCGCTGGCGCTCGATCGCGGCCGCGCCTGGCACGTCGCGCCGCGCCTCGACGCCGAGGCGATGCACGGCGCGGCGCAGCTGCTGGTCGGCCGGCACGACTTCTCGAGCTTCCGCGCCGCGCAGTGCCAGGCGGCATCGCCGGTCAAGACGCTGGACCTTCTGTCCGTGACGCGGGCCGGCGACGAGATCCTCGCCGCCGCCGCGGCGCGCTCGTTCCTGCACAACCAGGTCCGGGCGATGGTCGGCTCGCTGAAGCTGGTCGGCGAGGGCAAGTGGTCGGCCAACGACCTGGCGCGGGCGCTGGCCGCACGCGATCGCGCCGCCGGCGGGCCCAATGCGCCGCCCGGCGGCCTCTACCTGGTCCGCGTCGACTATTGACCGGCGGAGTCAGAGCGCGCGGTCGACCAGCGCCTGCAGCAGGTAGGTGACGAGGAATTCCAGCGCCACCACGGCGCTGGCGACCGCCGCGCTCGCCCGCAGCGCCATGCGGGCGATGAACCAGAGATAGGCCAGCGAGGCGATCAGCACCAGGAACATCAGGAAGTCGGCGAGCGAGGCCGGCAGCGCGCCGACCGCGCCGAGCACGACCAGCGGCAGCAGCGCCGCCATGATCACCGCCTGGCTCCAGTTGTAGGCGACGATGAAAGGCACGTAGTGCCGGCCGAGATCGAGCGCGCGGGCGACCGCGACCATGGCCAGCGGATAGGCCGCCCAGCCGAGCCCGTAGCCGATGAAGGAGGCAAAGATCTCGACGCCGAGATCCTCGCCCGCTGCCGGGTCGTGGCGCAGCGCGACGATGGCGGCGTAGAACGGCGCCAGCAGCACCGCGACCAGGAACGAGCGCCAGAAGCCCCGGATCGTCAGGTCGAAATACGACAGTCCGCCAACGTCGAGGCGGGCCAGCCGCCAGGCGCCGTAGAGGCCGCGCGCGATCTCGCCGGGCCCCAGCATTAGAGCATGATTCCCCTATTTGGAACCGGTTCTGACGGAGGCATTTTGCGCC
>CAYTWJ010000395.1:0-2889 GCA_964442055.1 uncultured Rhodospirillaceae bacterium
ACGCGACAGCTTTCGCAGCGATTCGATCGCGGCTTTCGCCGCCCGATCGAGCCCGCGCTTGAGGTCGATGGCGCTCGCGCCCGCCACAACGTTTCGGATGCCATCGGCCAGCATCGCAAGCGTCAGAACGGTTGCGGTGCTGGTCCCGTCGCCGACCAGATCGCCGGTCTTCTCGGCCGCCTGCCGCAGCATCTGTGCGCCGAGGTTTTCCTCGGGGTCCTTGAGATCGAATTCCTTAGCGATCGTGACGCCGTCGTTGCAGACGATCGGCGCGCCCCATTTCTTCTCGATCAGCACCGATTTCGAGCGCGGCCCGAGCGTCACGCGGACCGCGTCGGCGAGCTGGGTCGCGCCGCGCAGGACCTTCTCGCGCGCGGCGGAATGGAACAGGACCTGCTTGTGCGGCATGCGCCATCTCCCCTTGTCGGCCGCGGCCCGGGAGCCGCACCGGCCATGATACCCCTTCCTATCGCCGTGGACGGGCCTTCCTCTCGGCCGCGCCGCGGAGCTGCTCGAACAATTGCCGCTGCCGGTCGGTGAGCCGCTCGGGCACGCGCACCTGCAGCCGGACGTAGAGGTCGCCGCGCGCCCCGCCGCCGAAACGCGGCAGGCCCCGGCCGCGCAGCCGCAGCATCGATTCCGGCTGGCTGCCGGCGGGCACCTTGACCGAGACCTGGCCGTCGAGGGTCGGCACGTCGATGTCGGTGCCGAGCACCGCGTCGACGACGTCGATCTCCTCCACCCGGTAGAGATCGCGGCCGCGCCGCGCGAAGCGCGGATCGTCGGCGCCGCGCACGACGACGAAAAGATCGCCCGGCGGCAGGCCCGGCTTCTCCGCCGGCAGGCCGTGGCCCGGGATGCGCAGCGCCATGCCTTCCTCGACGCCGACGGGGATGCGCACCGTCAGCGCCTCGTCGCGCAGGATTCGCCCCTGCCCCGCGCAGTCCGGGCAGGGCGTGTCGATGATGCTGCCCTGGCCGCCGCAATCCGGGCAGGTCGATATCTGCTGCAGCGTGACGCCCCCTTTGCGCCGGCTGCGCACGAGCTGGCCGCTGCCGCCGCATTTCGGGCAGGGGCGCGGCGCGGTGCCGGCCTTGGCGCCGGAGCCCCGGCAGGCCGGGCAGGCGACGGGCCGCTCGACATGCACAGTCTCCTCGCCGCCGTCGAGAACCCGCTTGAGCGGCACCGCGACGGCGATCTCGATGTTGTCGCCGCGCCGGCGCGCGGCCCGGCGACGGAAGAAGCTTTCGAACGGCCAGCCGCCGAATTCGAAGCCGAGGCCGCCGAATATGTCTTCGAGATCGATGCCGCCGAACAGGTCCTCGGGCGAGAAGCCGGCGACGCCGGCATGGCCGCGCGCGTCGTATTCGGCCCGCTTGCCCGGGTCGCTCAGCACCGCGTAGGCCTCGGCGATCTCCTTGAAGCGGTCGCTGGCGCCCGGCTCCTTGTTGCGGTCGGGGTGGAATTTCAGCGCGAGCTGGCGGAACGCGTCCTTGATCGCCCGCTCGTCGGCGTCGCGCGGCACGCCGAGCACCTCGTAATAGTCGCGCGGCTCGGCCAAGGCCCGCCCTCGCCCGCGCTAGCGCGTGCCGCGGCCTTTGCCGGCCTCGCGGAATTCCGCGTCGACGACGCGGCCGCCGGCCGGGCGCGCCTCGCCGCGCGGCGCGCCGGCGCCGGGGCGCGGCGGCGGGCCGGGCGGCGGCGCCTGGGCGTAGAGGGCCTGGCCGGCCTCCAGCAGCACGGCCTTCAGCGCCTCGGCCATCAGCGCCGCCAGCGCGGCGTCGCGCTTCGCCACCGCCTCGCGCGTCTCGCGCAAGGCCGCTTCGATGCGCCGCCTCAGCTCGTCGGCGAGCCTGGCCCCGAAATCGGCGAGCGTGCGCTCGGCCTGGTAGCACATCGAATCGGCGTTGTTGAGCTTCTCCGCCTCCTCGCGCCGCCGCTTGTCCTCCTCGGCGTAGCGCTGCGCCTGCTCGATCATGCGCTGCTTCTCGCCCTCGGGCAGCCGGGTCGAGCCGGTGATGCGGATCGACTGCGAGCGCTGGCTCGCCATGTCCCTGGCGGTGACGTTGAGGATGCCGTCGGAATCGATGTCGAAGGCGACCTCGATCCGCGGCACGCCGCGCGGCGCCGGCGGCAGGCCGTCGAGGTTGAACTGGCCGAGGCTGGTATTGTCCGGCGCCATCGGCCGCTCGCCCTGGAAGACGTGCACGGTGACGCTGGTCTGCATGTCGGCGGCGGTGGTGAAGATCTCGGCGCGCCTGACCGGGATCGGGGTGTTGCGGGCGATCAGCGGCGTCGCCACGCCGCCCAGCGTCTCGATGCCGAGCGTGAGCGGCGTCACGTCGACCAGCACCACGGCGCCGACCTCGCCGGCCAGCACGCCGGCCTGGATCGCCGCGCCCTGGGCGACGCATTCCATCGGGTCGATGCCGGTCTCGCCCTTGCGCCCGACCAGGTCCTCGAAGAAAGCGCGCACCATCGGCATGCGCGTCGGCCCGCCGACGAAGATCAGGCGGTCGACGCGGCCGGGCTCGATGCCGGCGTCGTGGAAGGCCTGCAGCACCGGGGCGCGGCAGCGTTCGACCACCGGGCGGACGATGCGCTCGAGCTCGGCGCGGGTGACGTCGATATCGAGGTGCAGCGGCCCGGCCGGGCCGGCGGCGAGGAAGGGCAGCGAGACGTGGGTGGTGGCGCTGGTCGAGAGCTCGATCTTGGCGATCTCGGCCGCCTCGCGCAGCCGCGCCGCGGCGGTGCGGTCGGCGCGCAGGTCGACGCCGGTGCGGGCGCGGAAGCGCTCGGCCAGGTGCTCGAAGACCAGCTTGTCCATGTCGGTGCCGCCGAGCTGGGTGTCGCCGCTGGTCGCCTTGACCTCGAACACGCCCTTGCCGA
>CAYTWJ010000396.1:0-2879 GCA_964442055.1 uncultured Rhodospirillaceae bacterium
CGAGTCGGAGCTGTTCGGGCACGTCAAGGGCGCCTTCACCGACGCCCGGCGCGACAAGCCGGGCCGCTTCGTCCAGGCCGACGGCGGAACGATCCTCCTCGACGAGATCGGCGACGTCTCGCCCGCCTTCCAGGCCAAGCTCCTGCGCGTGCTGCAGGAGGGCGAGGTCGAGCCGCTCGCCGCCGACCGGGTGGTGTCGGTCGATGTGCGGATGATCGCCGCCACCAGCCGTGACCTGAAAGCGATGGTCGCGGCGGGGACCTTCCGCGCCGACCTCTATTACCGCCTGAACGTGTTGCCCCTGGTCATCCCGCCGCTGCGCGAGCGGCGCGACGACATCCCGGTCCTCGTCGAGGCCCTGTTGGAGAAGCAGGCGCTGGCCGGCGGCGGGCCGGTGCGCGAGCTGAGCGCCGACGCGCTCGCTCTGCTGGCGGGCGGGGACTGGCCGGGCAATGTGCGCGAGCTCGGCAACGTGCTGCAGCAAGCCGCCGCGCGGAACGACGACCGGGTGCTTGCCGCGCGCCACTTCGCTGGCTTGGTGCCCGGGGCGACCGCCGCCCCCGCAGGGCAGGCAAGGCCGACCGCAGCCGTCAGGCCGCTGCGCCGGACGTTGGCCGAGGCGGAGCGCGCCGCCATCGAAGCAGCGCTGGTCGCGTCAGGGGGCGTCAAGGTCCAGGCGGCGAAGCTGCTCGGCATCAGCCGGGCGCAATTCTATGAGAAGCTGTCGGCTCATGGCTTGATGTCCGAAGAACCGGACATGCGGCGGGCTGTATGGTTTTCCAGACGCGGTGCGTCGTAGGTCATATTTTCCAAATACTTAGATCGCCATGGACCGTCTGCCGTCTGGAAAACCGGACGCGGCCAGCGGCAACGCACGGCGGGATATTGGCGGAACTTTCGCTAACGCATTGAATCTTCGCCGAAAGCGCATTCTGGCACGGCGTGTGCTATGGCCAAGCCCAAGGCCCTGCCTTGCGTAGAAGGGCCGGTGGGAGCCGCAACGGAACGGAAGGGAGATCCGAGATGAAGGCGAAGCTTTTGGCTGCCGCCCTGGCGGCCGGCTTGGTCGCGGCCGGCGGCGCGTCGGCGCAGGACCTCAAAATCGCGCTCATTCATGGCAAGACCGGGCCGCTCGAGGCCTATGCCAAGCAGACCGAGACCGGGTTCATGCTCGGCCTCGAATACCTCACGGGCGGCAAGATGGAGGTCAACGGCCGCAAGATCAAGGTGGTTCTGAAGGACGACCAGATGAAGCCCGACCTCGCCAAGTCGGCGCTGGCCGAGGCCTATGGCGACGACAAGGTCGACATCGCCGTCGGCACCACCTTCTCGGCCGCCGCCCTGGCCATGCTGCCGGTGGCCGAGGAATACAAGAAGATCCTCTTGGTCGAGCCGGCGGTCGCCGACGAGATCACCGGCGAGAAATGGAACCGCTACGTCTTCCGCAGCGCGCGCAATTCGACCCAGGACGCCGTCGCCGGCGCGGTGACGCTGGCCGGGGCCGACGTCTCGATCGCCACCCTGGCGCAGGACTACGCCTTCGGCCGCGCCGGCATCGCCTCGCTCAAGGAGACGCTGGCGGCGACCAAGAGCGGCGCCAACGTGGTGTTCGAGGAATACGCGCCGGTGCAGACCACGGACTTCACCGCCCACGCCCAGCGCCTGTTCGACGCGCTGAAAGATCGGCGGGGCCGCAAGATCATCGCCATCGTCTGGGCCGGCGCGCACCCGATGACCAAGATCGCCGACCTCAAGCCCGAGCGCTACGGCATAGAGCTCGCGCCGGGCGGCAACATCCTGCCGGTGATGAAGGGGTGGAAGAATTTCGCCGGGGTCGAGGGCGCGATCTACTACTATTACGGCTTCCCCAAGAACGCGATGAACGACTGGCTGGTCGCCGAGCACCAGAAGCGCTTCAGCTCGCCGCCCGACTTCTTCACCGCCGGCGGCATGGCCGCGGCCAGCGCCGTCGTCACCGCCGTCAAGAAGGCGGGCTCGACCGACACCGAGAAGCTGATCGCCGCCATGGAAGGCATGGAGTTCGACACGCCCAAGGGCAAGATGGTGTTCCGCAAGGAGGACCACCAGGCGCTGCAGCCCATGTATCACTTCCGCATCAAGAAGAACCAGGCGAGCGAGTGGGACCTGCTCGAGCTGGTGCGCGAGATTCCGGCGGCCCAGATGCCGGTGCCGATCCGCAACAAGCGCTGAGCCGGAAGCGGGCGGCGCCGGCTGGCCCCGGCGCCGCCCATCCCCGAAAATCCCGCGCCCGAGGGTCGCTCCGATGGCCGAAGCCGCCGTCATCGCCCCAGCCGTGCCCGACGTTGCGCCGGCCGAGCATCCGGTGCTCGAGACGCGCGGCCTGACCATCCGCTTCGGTGGCCACGTCGCGGTCAACAACGTCTCCTGCGCCTTCCGGCCGGGCACGCTGACCGCCATCGTCGGGCCGAACGGCGCCGGCAAGACCACCTATTTCAACCTGATCTCCGGTCAGCTGCGCGCCAGCGCCGGCGAGGTGCGGCTGTTCGGCGAGGACGTCACCGGCCTGTCGGCGCCGCAGCGCACGGCGCGCGGCATCGGCCGCGCCTTCCAGCTCACCAACCTGTTCCCCAATTTGACCGTGCTGGAGAACGTCCGCCTGGCGGTGCAGAGCCGCGCCGGCGTCGGCCTCAATCTGTTCTCGCTGTGGAGCCGCCACGTCGAGCTGATTGAGAAGGCCGAGCACGTCCTGCACCGGGTGGCGCTGATCGAGCGGCGCGCCGACATCGCCGCGGCGCTGCCGCACGGCGACCAGCGCAAGCTCGAAGTGGCGATCCTGCTCGCCCTCGAGCCCGACATCTTCATGTTCGACGAGCCCACCGCGGGCATGAGCGTGGACG
>CAYTWJ010000397.1:0-2871 GCA_964442055.1 uncultured Rhodospirillaceae bacterium
CTCGACCACGCCGGCGCCGTCGGCAAGCGGCACGATCGGCAGCCGCTCCTTGGGATTGTAGGTGCCGAGAACCAGCAGGAGGTCGCGGAAGTTGAGCGACGCCGCGGTGAGGCGGACCAGCGCCTGGCCCGGCCCCGGCTCGGGCCGCGGCCGCTCGGCGAGGCGCAAATTGTCGAGGCCGAAGCCGCCGCTCAGTTCCCAGACCCGCATGTCCGATTCCTAGTCGATGCCGTTGGCGCGCTGCACCTCGCGCACGAAGCGGATGATGGCGCGGGCCGACGCCTCGTCGACCGCGGGCTGCGCCGGCATGTCGCCGAAGCGCCAGTGGTGCGCGCGGGCGCCGTCGCGGATCGCGCGCAGAAAGGAGAAGTCGGCGTGATGGCGCGGCTCGTAGATGCGGTGGACGAGCGGCGGCCCCTTGCCGCTGCCGCCGCCGTTGGGGCCGTGGCATTCGCCGCAGTGCTGGCGGTAGCCGCCCTGGCCGGCCAGCGCCTCGGGCGAGAGCGGCGGCACCGTCACCGCCACCGTCTCGCCGGGCGAGGCGGCGGCGGCGGACAGCGGCAGGAGCACGATCAGGACGATCGGCAGGGCACCGAGCATGGCGGTTTCCGGTCGCGGGCGGGTCGTCAGAACATGGTGGTTGATGGGGCGCGGCGGTCAAGCGCATTGTGGGCCGCGATGATCGACCTGGGCCCCGCCATCCGGCTTGGCCGCCGTGCCCCGGCGCTGCTGGCCCTCGCCGCGGCGGCCTGCGCCTCGCCCTACGAGCGCCTGGCCGAGCGCGGCCAGAGCGAGCTGGTCGGCTTGAGCCGCGACCGCATCCTCGCCTGCGCCGGATCGCCGACCGAAACCGCCCGCCGCGACGGCGACGAGCTCCTGGTCTATTACAGCGAGCTCGCCCGCCGCGTCGCGGCGGCGGAGGGCGAGGCCCGCTCGCCGGTGCCCGAGCGTGACTTCGCGCCGACCTATACCAGCGTCTGCGAGACGACCTTCGTCCTGCGCGCGGGCCGCGTGGTCGAGGTGACGATGAGCGGGCGGACCGGCGCGGGGCGGCCGAGCATCGCGGCCTGCGGCATCGTCGCCGAGCGCTGCTTGAAATAGACGGTCAGTGCGCCTCGCCCCAGTTGTCGCCGATGCCGGTATCGACCACCAGCGGGACGTCGAGCCGCGCCGCCCCTTCCATCACCCGCTTGACCAGCGCGGCGGCGGCGGCGAGCTCGGCCTCGGGCAGCTCGAAGACCAGCTCGTCGTGCACCTGCAGGAGCATGCGCGCGCCCAAGCCCTCTTCGGCCAGCGCCTCGGGCAGGCGCACCATCGCCCGCTTGATGATGTCGGCCGCCGCGCCCTGGATCGGCGCGTTGATCGCGGCGCGCTCCTGGAAGCTGCGCTCGGCGGGGTTGCGGCTGTTGATGCCGGGAACGTGGCAGCGCCGGCCGAACAGCGTGGTGACGAAGCCCTGCTCGCGGGCGCGCCGCTTGGTCGCCTCCATGTAGTCGAGGATGCCGGGATAGCGGCGGAAATAGGCGTCGATATAGGCCTGCGCCTCGCGCTGGGGGATGCCGAGCTGCTGCGCCAGGCCGAAGGCGCTCATGCCGTAGATGAGGCCGAAATTGATCGCCTTGGCCGAGCGGCGGACCATCGGATCCATGCCTTCGATCGGCACCCCGAAGACCTGGCTCGCGGTCAGCGCGTGGATGTCGACGCCCTCGCGGAAAGCCTGCTTCAGCGCCGCGATGTCGGCGATATGGGCGAGCAGCCGGAGCTCGATCTGCGAATAGTCGGCCGAGAGCAGCTTGCAGCCCGGCGCGGCGACGAAGGCGCGGCGGATCTTGCGCCCTTCCTCGGTGCGCACCGGGATGTTCTGCAGGTTGGGGTCGGACGAGGAGAGCCGCCCGGTCGAAGTGGCGGCGAGGGCGAAGGAGGTGTGCACCCGCCCCGTCGCCGGGTTGATCTCGGCCTGCAGCGCGTCGGTGTAGGTGCCCTTGAGCTTTTGCAGCTGGCGCCAGTCGAGGACCAGCCGCGGCAGCTCGTGACCCTGCTGGGCGAGCGATTCGAGCACGTCGGCGCCGGTGCCCCAGGCGCCGGTCCTGCCCTTGCGGCCGCCGGGCAATGAGAGCTTCTCGAACAGGATCTCGCCGAGCTGCTTGGGCGAGCCGACGTTGAAGCTCTCGCCGGCGGCGCGGTGGATGTCGCGCTCGAGCCCGGCCATGCGCTCGGCGAAGTCCCGCGACAGCGCCGCCAGCGCCGCCGGATCGACGCGGATGCCGGCCTGCTCCATCGCCGCGACCACCGCCGGCAGGGGGCGCTCGACGGTCTCGTAGAGCGTCATCAGGCGCTCGGCAAGGAGCCGCGGCTTGAGCACGAGATGCAGCCTGAGCGTCACGTCGGCGTCCTCGGCGGCGTAGTCGCGCGCCTTGTCGAGCGGCACCTCGGCGAAACCGACCTGCGCCTTGCCGCTGCCCGCCACCTCCTCGTAGGTGATGGTCTTGTGGCCGAGATGGAGCTGGGCCAGCTCGTCCATGCCGTGGCCGTGCAGCGAGGAATCGAGCAGGTACGACATCAGCATGGTGTCGTCGCTGGGCGCCACCTCGATGCCCTGGCGCGCCAGCACGACCATGTCGTACTTGATGTTCTGGCCGACCTTGAGCACCGCCGGATCCTCGAGCAGCGGCTTGAGGCGCCCCAGCGCCGCGTCGCGGGCGATCTGCGCCGGCCGGCCGGCGCCGGCCAGGTCGAGCGTCCCGGCGGCGGCGCCGACATGGCCGAGCGGGATGTAGCAGGCCGCGCCCGGCGCCACCGCCAGCGAGACGCCGACCAGCTCGGCCTGCACGGCGTCGAGCGAGGTGGTCTAGGTGTCGACGGCGACCAGCC
>CAYTWJ010000398.1:0-2864 GCA_964442055.1 uncultured Rhodospirillaceae bacterium
ATCTGCGCCACTTCCCGGTGCGCGGTGCCGACGGCAAGCTCGACCTGCCGCACCTGCGCAACGCCATCGCCCGCATCCCGCAGGCGAAGATCCCGGGGCTCACCGCGGACGACCTGCGAGAGATCCAGGAAGATGCGCGACGGCTGCTCGCCGAGGCGACCAAGCAGGCCGGTGTGTTCACCAAGGCCATCCCGCTCATCAAGGGCGCGGACCCCGCCGACGAGCGGTACGTGCTCGGCGTCGTGCTCGAGCCCGAGGTGGTGGACGCGCAGGGCGACATCTACTCGCCCGACGAGGTTCGCCAGGCTGCTCACCGCTTCATGGAGGAGTTCGGCGGCCTGGGGCTCATGCACCGCTTCCGGGTCAACGACCAGGTGAAGGTGCTGGAGAGCTACCTCGCGCCGGTCGACTTCGCCGTAGGCAAGACGAGCGTGCGCAAGGGCACGTGGCTGCTTGCCGTGCGGATCCTCTCCGACGAGCTGTGGGACCAGGTCAAGGACGGCCAGCTCACCGGCTTCTCGATCGGCGGCTCGGCTCGAAGGGTGCCCGAGAGTGAGCAGCCCGCCGAGCCGGACGACGCGCAACGGAGGGCCGCATGAGCACGCGAGCCAAGGACGAGGAGGGCGTGAACCGCCTGCTCGACATCGTGGTCGAGGAGGTCTCGCTCGTGGACCGGGCGGCAAACAAACACCGCTTTCTCATCGTGAAGAGGAGTGACGACATGGACGAGAACCACGCCGACAAGGCAAAGAACTCCGATGGGGAGGCGGTCGAGACCGCGAAGCAGCCGCCTCCCGAGAACCCCGCCCCCGAGGCCGTGGCCGAGAAGGCCGACGGCATGGAGGGCGAGAGCCCCATGCTGGACGCGGCGGTCGAGGCGCTCGAGCGGCTGACCGAGACGGTCGAGACGCTGGGCGCGCTCGCAGACAGCGACGCGCGGGAGAAGATCGCCGCGCTGGCCGCTGAGCTGCGCGCGCTCGCACATCGCCTCGCCGAGTCCACCGGCGCCGAACCGACGGCCGTGCCCGCGAGCGATGACGCCGACCTGGGCGTCGCGATCGAGTCGGTGCGCGCCACCCTGCGGCGGATCGGCTCGCTGCTCGACGCCAGCAAGGCGACCAAGGCCAAGTCCGAGGCCGACGACGAGCCTCCGAAGGACAAGAGCAAGACCGAGAAGCGCGACCCGGCTGCCGGGGACGACGCCGGCGCGCCCGCGCAGGACGACCCGCTCCGCAAGGACCTCGCGGGCCTCGCCGATTCGGTGAGGAAGCTCGTCGAGGCTCTCAAGGAGCAGGCGCAGCGCCTCTCGAAGCTGGAGAAGCGCTTCGGGCTGCCGAACAGCGCGCCCGCGCGGGAGGACCACAACCGGCCGGAAGACGAGGACGTGGGATGGCCCATGGACCTCAATCGGCCCTTCGACAGGGAGAGCGTCGACAAGGCGGTCTCCTTCCACGACCTGTGAGCCGGCGTCGGCAAGAACAAGGAGCGAACCCATGAGTTACCTCAGCAACCGCACCATCCTGGAGAAGGCCGACCTGGCGCTGGCGGATCTCACCGCCGGGGGCGGCATCCTCAAGCCCGCGCAGGCGCAGAAGTTCATGCGCCTGCTCATCAAGGACTCGGTCCTGATGAAGCTCGCGACCGTCGTCCCGATGGCCTCGCCGAAGCAGCAGATCTCCAAGATCAAGTTCGGCAGCCGCATCCTGCGGCCGGGCCAGGAGGCGACCGCGCTCGTCGCCGCGGACCGCGCCAAGCCGGACCTCACCTCGGTCGAGCTCGACGCGAAGCTCTTCAAGGCCGAGGTCCGGCTATCCGACGAGACCCTGGAGGACAGCATCGAGCGCGGCGAGCTGCGCCAGACGATCATGGAGATGATCGCCGAGGCCATCTCCCGCGACATGGAGGAGGTCGTGATCAAGGGCGACACGGCCTCGGCCGACCCGTTCCTCGCGGTGATGGACGGCGTCATCAAGCAGGCGACGAGTCACGTCGTCGACGCGGCCGGCGGCCCCATCTCGAAGGACCTGCTCTCCGACATGCTGAAGACGCTGCCGTCGGAGCACCTGCGGGACAAGAAGTCGATGGCCTTCCTCACGAGCGTCGACGCGGACCTGAACTACCGCAACACGCTCGCCGAGCGCGCGACGGCCGTCGGCGACAAGTTCCTCGAGGGCGACACGCCGGTCCTCTACTCGGGCGTGCCGGTGCAGGCGGTCCCGCTCTTCCCCGAGGACCTCGGCGTCTCGAACGACCAGACCGTCATCGTGCTGGCGAACCCGAAGAACATCCAGATCGGCATCTGGCGGCAGATCCGAATCGAGTCCCAGCGAGAGATCTCGGAGGGGACGCTCAAGATCGTCGCGACGCTGCGCTTCGACGTGAAGTTCGCCGAGGAGCCGGGCGTGGCGAAGGCCATCAACGTCCAGCTCTGAGCGAGGTGATCCATGGATACGATGCTCGTCAGGCTAAAGCCCTTCGACCCGCGCCGCGGTCACGTGCTGCGGCGCTACACGTACGCCGGCATCAAGTTCCACGAGGAGCGTGGCTGGTACCGCGTCGAGAAGCGCGTCGCCGACTACCTGCGCACGGTCCGGCAGCAGCCGGCGGACGCGCACGCGCCCATCGCGTTCGATGTCTGCACCGAGGACGAAGCGAAGGCGCTCGACGCGAAGGAGAAGGAGGCGGCCACTCCCCGCAAGACCGCGGCGGACGAGATCAAGGTCTCGGTCGCGCGGACCGAAGGCGCGCTCACGACCGCCGATCTCCCGGAGTCGAGCAAGGACGACAAGAAGCCGAAGAAGGACCGGGGGTGAGATGTACGCGACCGTCGCCGATCTGCGCGCGGAGGGCGTCTCCGAGGCCAT
>CAYTWJ010000399.1:0-2814 GCA_964442055.1 uncultured Rhodospirillaceae bacterium
GCAAGGTCTTCTGCCTTGACGAAGACGGGGTGACGTTCGTCTTCCGCGCCGGCGCCTGAACCCCTGTCAGTTGATGGCGGAGAGGCCGCCCTTGGCCAGCTTCTGGCGGTAGCTGGTGAGGAAGGCCTCGAGCTGATCGACGCCAGCGATGGCACTCGCTGCCTGGCGGAACTGCAGCGATGCCGGATCGACGCGGCCGCTGACCACGGCGAAGGCGTCGCCTTCCGGCGTGCCGGCGAGGCGCGGGCCGAAGGCATCGCGCAACGCGGCCAGCTTGGCGGCGTCCCCGGCAAGCGACAGCGCCACGGCCTGGCGCAGCAGCAGGCGCCGCTGACCGGCATCGAGCGGGCCGGCGGCCTTCGACTGATCGCCGAGCAAGAGGCGCAGGCTCTCGGCCGCGCGCGGCCAGTCCTTGGCCCGCCAATGGATGTCGGCGCGCAGCTCGTCGGCGGCGCGGCTGCGGTCGGCGCCGAGAACGACCAACGCCTCGGCATAGCGCTCGAGATCGGCCAGCGCCCGCGCTTCGAGCAGGCGCCGCTCGTCGGTCAGGGCCGCGGGAACCGCCTTGACGTTGCCGGTTCGCAGCGCCTTCAGCGCCGCCTCCGGCTTGCGGTCGAGCAGGCGGAGGACGGCGAGCCGCGTCGCGACCCGCGCCTGCTCCTCGCCGTGGAGCCGCTGCGCGACCTGGTGCTCCATCAGTTCCGCCGCCTGCCCCAGCAGATCGACGGCGGCGAGCCGGTCGGCAAGGCGGCGGATCATCTCGTCGCCCCTCTCGCCGACCGGCGTCAGCTCGCGGAAATCGTAATAGATCGCGAGCGCCGCCAGCGGCGACAGCCGGTCGGCCCCGCCTTGCAGGAAGAGCCGAGCGAACTCCTCGGCCATGCGCTGGGTGATGGCCGCCGTCTCCGGCGCCTTGGGAAAGTTCGACGCCGCCCGGCGCAGCGCGGCGAAGCCGCTGCGATAATCGCCCTGCGCGAGGTAGAGCGCGCCGATCCGGTGCAGCAGCTTGAATTCGAAGGCATCGCCGCGCCAGGCGAAGCGCAGCGCCTCGAGCCGGTCGATGGCCTTTGCCGTGTCCATGCTGCCCTTGGCCAGGGCCAGCTCGACGCGGTCGTATTCGGCCAGCGCGCGAACGCGCGGATCGCCCGCTTCGGCGGCCTGCTGCAGCAGCTTTTCCGCCTCGTCCAGGGCACCACGCGCCTTCGCCGTCTCGCCCTTGAGCAGCAGGGCGTCGGCGCGGCCGGTCCGGTCGAGCGCGTCCTTGTCCAGCGCAGCGAGATGCATCGCCGCCGCCGCGAGGTCCTCGCCCGCCAGCACCGCGCGAGTCATCAGCAGACGGAACGGGCCGCGCACGTCGGGCGGATAGGCGGCGAGCGCCGGCGATCCCTCGGCAAAGGCCTGGCGCGCCGCCGCCCAGTCGCCGCGGGCGGCGGCGAGATGCCCGCGCCAGAGAGCCATCTCGGGATCGCCGTCGAACATGCCGTCCTGCAAGTCGGCGGCCGCGGCGCCGACCTGGCCGAGCCTGAGCCGCGCCGCGCCGCGCAGGGCGCGGAAAGCGGGATCGCGCTCGACCTCCGCATCGACCGCCCGCATCGCCGCGAGGACGCCGACCGCATCGGCATCGAAGCCGTGCGCGAAAAGGTAGCGCGCGAGATCGAGGCGCGCGGCGTTGCGCCGTGCCGCTGGCGCCGCCACGGTGGCATGCTGCAGGCGCTGACGCTCGGCTTCGAACTGCTCGCGCCCGCCGCCGCGCCAGCTCGCATAGTCGAGCCGCGGCGCGCGGGCCTGGCTGCGCTTCTCCGCCGCCGCCGAGACGACCAGGCCGCCGCCGGCTGAAATCTCGATCGCCGCCGGCAGCGTTCCCACCTCGATGCCGTCGCTGCGCGGCTCGATCGCCACGCCCTGCGCGCTCGGCAGCAGCGCGAATTGCACGAAGCGCCGCCCCGCCGGTACGCCGCGCGTCTCGCCGCCCACCGGCACGGCAATCAGGCGGTCGCCGATCTCGGGATCCTCGAGATGGATCGGCGCGGCCGCCCCGGCGACCGGAAGCGTCAGGCGCACCCCGGCCGGGCTCGGCGTCGCCTCCGGCACGATCGGCGGGGCCTTCAGGGTTTCCTGCGGCGGGCGAAGGTCGAAGCGCCACCCGTCGTCGCGCCGATCGGCGGCCAGCGCCGTTCCCCCGGGCAGGCGCAGCCGCAGCACGGTCGCATGCGGATGGCTGATCTGAATCGGCTCCAAAGCCGCCGTCGCCGCGTCGCGCTGCAACGCGCTCAGGTCGAGCGCGATGCTGCGGTCGAACGCGATCCACAGGCGGTCGCCGCGGGTGAACGCCACCGCCGCAACAGGTTCGCGCCAGGGGAACAGCAGCGAGAGGCCGCCATCGATGCGTTGCACCAGCGGCGCCAGCGGCGCTTCCTTGGTCGCCACCGCGTCCGGCAGCGCCTGGGGCGGCTTGGCCGCCTTGTCGGAGCGCGCCGGCGGCGGCTTTGCCGCTGGTGCTTCGGCCGGCCCGGGCTTCGCCGCGGCCGCCGCCTCGCCGGCGCCGGTTTCGAGCACCGGATCGAGCAAGTCGATGACGATGTGCGGTCCGTCGCGGAAATGCCGCACGCGCACGCCGGCGACCGTCGGCAGCACGACGTCGACGCCGCGCGCGCCTTGCGACGCCGGCCGGGCTTCGGGTCGGCCGACGAGACGCGGCAGCTCGCGCCGCACCGCGCCCAGGTCGAAGTCGGCGCGCTCGGGGAAGCTCACGGTGACGCGGCCCTCGGCGCTGGCGACGCGATACTCGACGTATCGCGTCCAGTCGAAGACCAG
>CAYTWJ010000400.1:0-2750 GCA_964442055.1 uncultured Rhodospirillaceae bacterium
CGCGCATAGCTGCTCGAGGCGGCTCGCCATCATGCCGGACCCCTGGTGACCTGCGGACAGTATACCCGGATCAGCGCCGTCCGCGGCGGCGCGACGTGCCCAGGCCGATCTTCTTTGCCAGCTCGCGCCGCTGCAGCGCGTAGTTCGGCGCCACCATCGGATAGTCGGGCGGCAAGCCCCAGCGCTCGCGGTACTGCTCTGGCGTCATGTTGTAGGCGGTCTGCAGATGCCGCTTGAGCATCTTCAGCTTCTTGCCGTCCTCGAGGCAGATGATGTAGTCGGGCGTCACCGATTTCTTGATCGGCACCGCCGGTTCCGGCCGCTCGGCCGGCGCCGCCTCGCCGGCGCCGATCGAGGCCAGCGTGGCGAAGACCTGGCGGATGAGATCGGGCAGCGCGTTGGTTTCGACCCGGTTGTTGGCGACGTGCGAGGCGACGATGTCGGTGGTCAGGGCCAGCAGCTCGGCCTTCTCGATTTTTTCGGCCATCTTGCGTAAAACTCCAGAGTTCAGCCGTTTATACACACACGCCGGCCGGCGGATCAATATCCATGATAGTCATGCCGCCGACGCCGGAAAATCTTCATGTTGGCCGATACTATACATTGTGAACCCGGTGTCGCGTCCCGCCCGGGTCTTTTCTTGCGCCGCCGCGCCGTTCAGCCGAGCGCGCGCGCCATCACCACGGCATCCGCCGCGTCGCCAGAACTCCGGTAGTAGCCGGGGCGGCGCCCGACCTCGCGGAAGCCGAAGCCGAGGTAAAGGGCGCGCGCGGCGGTGTTGTCGGCGGCCACTTCGAGGAAACAGTTCCTCGCCCCGGCGGACGCGGCGGCGGCCAGCGTCGCCGCGAGCAGCGCCCGCGCGGCGCCCTGGCGCCGCGCCGCGGGCACCACGCCGAAGGAGATGATCTCGCATTCGCCGCCGGCGGCGCGCGCGAGCAGGAAGCCGACCGGCTCGGCCGCCGCCTCGTCGCCGGTGACGGCAAGGAAGGCGAAGGCGCCGGGGGTGGCGAGCAGCCGCGCCAGGCTTTCGCGGCTCCAGCCCGGATCGAAGCAGGCCCCATGCAGGCGCGCCAGCAGGTCGAGCGCGGTCGCGCCGACGGCGACGACGCGGATCGCGCCTTCGCTCATCGCGAAGCCGGGCCGCCCGGCAGCTTGAGGTTCGGGTCCTGCAGATAGAGCGGCGGCGGCGGCGGCGCGCCCGCCGGCGGCAACCCGGCGGCCAGCGCCAGCCGGCCGACGATGGCCGCGTCCGGATCGTCGGGCGCGGCGGCGAGCGCGAAGCGGCCGGGGTCGCCACCGGCCCGGGCGACCAGCGGCGCGCCGCTGCCGACCATCAGGAGCGGCCCGGCCGGCGGCGCGGCGGCCAGATCCGCGGCGGCGATCAGCGCCGGAGGCGCGAGCGCCATCAGGCCGGCATCGAAGGCCTGGGCGTAGACGTCGCCGCGCCGCGCGTCGATCGCCGCCAGCAGCGTGCGGCCGGCGCGGGCGGCGGGCGGCACCGCCGCCGCCAGCGCGGCCAGCGAGGTGACGCCCGCGAGCGGCTTGCCGGCGGCAAGGGCGAGGCCGCGCGCGGCGGCGAGGCCGATGCGGATGCCGGTAAATGTGCCCGGCCCGACGGTGACGGCGATCATGTCGAGCTCGCCATAGCCGATGCCGGCGGCAACCATGACGCGGGCGAGCATCGGCATCAGGAGCTCGGCCTGGCCGCGGCCGACGATCCGGCGCTCGCCCGCCAGCACGCGCTCGCCGTCGAGGAGCGCGACCGAGCAGGCCGCCAGCGCCGTGTCGAGAGCGAGCACCCGCATGGCCCGGTCGCGGCCTCGTGCTAGTTTGGCGTCCGCGACGGCCCGCCCGTTGGCCGTCGTGCCGGAACACGATCCGTCGCTCTGAAACGGCCTGTCGCCGCGGCCGCCGGGAGATACGCATGCTGCTCGTCGAGATCGCGCCGCCCGCCTATCCGGTGGCGATCGCGCTCGCCTACGCGACGGCGGACAATTTCACCGGCCACGCGGTCTACCGCCGCGCCGCCTGCTATCTCAATCCCGAGGCGGCCAAACTGCTCGGCCGCGCCATCGACTTGGCCGCCCGGCTCGGCCTCACGTTGAAGATTTTCGACGCCTTCCGGCCCGCCGAGGCGCAGTGGCGGCTGTGGAGCCACCGGCCCGATCCGGGCTTCCTCGCCGATCCGCGGCGCGGCTCGCCGCATTCGCGCGGCGCGGCGATCGACCTCACCCTCGTCGACGCGGCCGGCCGCGAGCTCGACATGGGCACCGCATTCGATGCCTTCACGCCGCTGTCGCATCACGGCAACATCGAGGTCTCCGTCGAGGCACAGCGCAATCGCGCGCTGCTGCTCGGCCTGATGACCGCGGCCGGCTGGGACTTCTACCGCAACGAATGGTGGCACTATCAGCTCTTCGATCCGCGACGCTTTCCGCTGCTCTCCGACAGCGCCGCCGGCACGCGCCTGATCTGAGAGACCGTTTGGGAATTCCGATGGGCCTGCGCTGCCGCCGATTTTGGCCGTTCCGGCAGGAGCCGGGCGACGGCCGTACCGGGGAGTACGGACGAGCCCGGCGACGAACCGGCCGGCCAAAAGCGGCGCAGCCCGAAGGGTCGCGCCGCGAACGCCGCCTGCGGCGTCGCAAGGCTCGCCGATACGCCCCGGTATCGGCTTCGCCTTTCTCCTGGCATCCGGCAGTTCGCGCCGCGACGCAGCCTCCATCCGAATTCCCAAACGGTCTCTGAGG
>CAYTWJ010000401.1:0-2729 GCA_964442055.1 uncultured Rhodospirillaceae bacterium
GCCGTCGGCGCCGTCGCGGCCGCCGTCGCGGCCGCGCGGCGGGAACAGCACGCGGTCGTAGTTGGCGCTGATGGCGAAGGGCGCGTCCTCGAGGCTGACCACCTCCATCACCTGGCCGAGGCCGCCGCGGAACTCGCCGGCGCCGCCGGAATCGGCGCGGTATTCCTTGCGCCGCACCAGGATCGGCGACAGCGCCTCGGTCACCTCGACCGGGACGTTGCGCACGCCGCTGGGGAACGCGGTGGCCGACAGCCCGTCGCGGCCCGGCCGCGCGCCGGTGCCGCCGGAATGGAACGACATGACGTTGAACGGCGTCGCCTGGAGGAGATCGGCCGGATCGGCGTCGACGCGGCCCGGCCCGCCCTGGGCGAACAGGTTCCACAGGCACGACGTGCCCTCGGCCGGCACGCCGCCGCCGAGCGCCTCGTGCAGGCAGCCGATCATCAGGTCGGGCAGCAGCTGGCCGGTGACGTGGCGGGTGGCGACGGGCAGCGGATGCCGGGCGTTGAGGATGCAGTTCTCGGGCGCGCTGAAGGTGATAACCGACAGCGAGCCGGCGTTGTTGGGCACCTTCGGCGCGACGATGCACTTGATGCCGAAGGCGGAATAGGCCTCGGTGTAGCACAGCGGCACGTTGATGCCGTAGGCCGACGGCGGCGAGGTGCCGGTGAAGTCGACGTGGATGCGCTCGTCGCCGATGGTCATCGTCGCCACCAGGTCGATCGGCTTGTCGTAGCCGTCGATGCGCATGCTATTGCGGAAGGTGCCCTTGGGCAGGCACCGGATCGCCTCGATGCTGGCCTGGCGCGAGCGCTCGAGGACGTGCGCGCCCAGCCGGTCGAGGTTCTCGATGCCGAACTCGTCCATCATCTCGAGCAGGCGCCGGCCGCCGACCTCGTTGCAGGCGGCGAGCGAATAGAGATCGCCGATCACCTGCACCGGCTCGCGGACGTTGGCGCGCACGATCTCGATCAGGGTCTCGTCAACGCCCGCCGCGGTGGCGAAGCGCATCAGCGGAACGTAGAGGCCCTCCTCGTAGACCTGCCGCGCGTCCGGCCCCATGCCGCGGCCGCCGATGTCGACGACGTGGCTGGTGGAGGCGAACATGGCGACGAGGCGCCCAGCCCGGAAGATCGGCGTCACCACGGTGAAGTCGTGCAGATGCCCGGTCCCCTTCCAGGGATCGTTGGTGATGAACACCTCGCCCGGCCGCATCGATGCCGTCGGGAAGCGGTCGATGAAGTGGCCGACCGACTGCGCCATCGAGTTGACGTGGCCGGGCGTGCCGGTCACCGCCTGGGCCAGCATCCGGCCGTCGCTGTCGAAGACGCCGGCCGAGACGTCGCCGGCCTCGCGGGTCGAGGTGGAGAAGCCGGTGCGGATCAGCGTCTGCGCCTGCTCCTCGACCACGGCGATCAGCCGGTCCCACATGATCTGCTGGTGGATCAGCGACAAGGGCTGGTTCCCGCTCATTTCGCCTTCCTCTCGAGCACGATGTAGCCGATCGCGTTGAGCCGGGCCTCGAAGCCGGCGGTCACCACCGTGGTGGTCTCATCCTCGGCGATCAGGGCCGGCCCGGCAACGACGTCGCCGGGCCTGAGGCTCTCGCGCCGGTAGGTCGGCACGTCCTGCGATTCGCCGGTCAGGGGATCGACCACGGCGACCCGCCCGGCCGGCGCCGCCGGCCGCGCGGCCGGCGAGGGCGGACAGGGCGGCGGCGGATCGGCCGCCGTCGCCAGGCGGAGCGTCCAGCTAAGGACCTCGACCTCGAGCCCGGGGATGGCGCGGCCGAACTGCTGCGCGTACTGCGCCTCGAACAGCCGCGCGAGCTCGTCGTGGCTCGCGGCGGCGAAGGGCTCCGCCGGCAGCGCCACGGTGACGTCGTGGCCCTGGCCGCGATAGCGCATGTCGGCGGTCCAGGCCTCGGTCAGTGGCGCCTCGGGGGCGCCGAGCCGCACCACGCTCTCGGCCTCCGCCCGCATCTCGTCGCGGAAGGCGTTGAGCGCGGCGGCATCGAAGCTATCGTCGAGGCGCAGGTAGCGGCTGCGCACGACCTCGTAGGCGACCGGCGCCATCAGGAAGCCGAGCGCCGAGCCGACGCCGGCGCCGCTCGGCACCACCACGGTGGGGATGCCGAGCTTCTCCGCCAGCCGCGCCGCGTGCAGCGGCGCTGCGCCGCCGAAGGCCACCATGGTGCGGCTGGCCAGCTCCTTGCCGCGCTCCACCGCGTGGACGCGGGCGGCGTTGGCCATGTTCTCCTCGACCACCTCGGAAATGCCGAGCGCGGCGCGCGCCTGGTCGAGGCCCAGAGCGGCGCCGACGCCCTCGGCCACCGCGGCGGACGCACGCGCCGGCTCGAGCCGGATGCTGCCGCCGGCGAAGCGTTCCGGCACGATGCGCCCGAGCAGCAGGTCGGCATCGGTCACCGTCGCATGGCGGCCGCCGCGCCCGTAGCAGGCCGGCCCCGGCTCGGAGCCGGCGCTCTCCGGCCCGACCTGGATGCGCGACAGCGCGTCGAGCGCGGCGATCGAGCCGCCGCCGGCGCCGATCTCGACCATCTCGATCACCGGGATGCGGATGGGGATGCCGCTGCCCTTCATGAAGCGGTACTGGCGCGCCACCTCGAAAGTGCGCGAGAACTGCGGCTGGCCGTCGTCGATCAGGCAGATCTTGGCGGTGGTGCCGCCCATGTCGAAGGAGAGGATGCGCTGATAGCCACAGCGCGCCGC
>CAYTWJ010000402.1:0-2711 GCA_964442055.1 uncultured Rhodospirillaceae bacterium
CGGTCGTACACGCGCTCGAGGCAATGGATGTAGTCGTCGGCCGCCTTCTCGTTTCGCGTGTCCTTGTTCTTGCCGATGTTGATCCCGAGGATTCCATGGCGCTTGGCCTTCTCGACGTTGCGCACCAGTGCATCGACGCCGAGGTTGTTGAAGCCGAGCCGGTTGATCACCGCCTGGTGTTCGGGCAGGCGGAACATGCGCGGTTTCGCATTGCCCAGCTGCGGGCGCGGCGTCGTGGTGCCGATCTCGACGAAACCGAAACCCAGCGCCAGCAGCGCATCGATGTGTTCGCCGTTCTTGTCGAGGCCGGCGGCGAGGCCGACCGGATTCGGGAACTCGATGCCGAAGGCCCGCGTTTTCAGCGGCGCCGGGCGTTTGCCGAGCAGGGGATTGAAGCCGGTGCGGTAGGCCGCTTCCAGCGCCTTCAATCCCAGTCCGTGCGCCTTTTCGGCATCGAGGCAGAACAGGAACGGCCGGGCAAGTGAATACACGCGCTCGCTCGCCTCAGTTCAGGTGGCCGGTCATGCCCAGTCCGGCCAGCAGCACCGCGATGCCGCCGAAAAACAGGATGACGGCAAGGATGGCCAGCAGGCCGAGCAGGAACGAGGTCCAACCGAGCACCAGGCCGGCGATGGCGAGGCCGTCGCCTTCCATCGTTTCGGCATTGCGCTTGATCTCGCTGCGCGCCATGTGCCCGGTGACGATGGCGACGATGCTGCCCAGCCAGGGAATCAGGGTCCAGCCGAGGATGCCGGACACCAGGCTGACGATGGCCATCGTGCTGGTCTGTTTCTGGGCCGCCAAGGGCATCGGCGGCGGCGCCGGCGGGGGCAGGTTTTGCTCGTCCATGGTCGGTCCTCAGAGATCGAACTTGATGCCCTGGGCCAGCGGCAGGGAGTCGGAATAGTTGATGGTGTTGGTCTGCCGGCGCATGTAGGCCTTCCAGGCATCGGAACCGGATTCGCGGCCGCCGCCGGTTTCCTTCTCGCCGCCGAAGGCGCCGCCGATCTCGGCGCCGGAGGTGCCGATGTTGACGTTGGCGATGCCGCAGTCGGAGCCGTCGACCGAGAGGAACTTCTCGGCCGCCCGCATGTCGAGGGTGAAGATCGCCGACGAGAGCCCTTGCGGCACCGCGTTGTGCAGCGCGATCGCCTCGTCCAGGGTGTCGAACTCGAAGACGTAGAGGATCGGCGCGAACGTCTCCTCGCAGGTGATCGGCATGTGCGGCACCGCCTCGACGATCGTCGGCTCGACGAAGAAGCCGGGGCGATCGAGTGCCCTGCCGCCACAGAGGATCCGGCCGCCCTGCGCCACCGCCAACTCGAGCGCCTTGCGGTAGTCCTCGACCGCCTTGGCGTGGATGAGCGGACCCATCAGCGTCGACGGCTCCGCCGGATCGCCGATGCGGATCGAGCCGTACGCCTTGACCAGGCGCTGCTTCATCTCGGCGGCGATCGAGCGGTGGAGGAACAGCCGGCGCGTCGTCGTGCAGCGCTGCCCCGCGGTGCCGACGGCGGCGAACAGCACGGCGCGCAGCGCCAGGTCGAGGTCGGCGTCGGCGGTGACCAGGATGCCGTTGTTGCCGCCGAGCTCGAGGATGGTGCGGCCGAGCCGGTCGGCGACCACCTTGCCGATCGACTTGCCCATCGCGGTCGATCCGGTCGCCGAGACGAGAGGGAAGCGGCGGTCCGCGGACAGCGGCATGCCGACCGCGTGGCGGTCGCCGACCGCGAGGTTGAAGATCGGCGGCGCGCCGGCGTCGGCGAGCACCTTCTCGGCGATCTTGGTCACCGCGATGGCGCACAACGGCGCCTGCTCGGACGGCTTCCAGAGGTTCGAGTCGCCGCAGACGGCGGCGATCATCGCGTTCCACGACCAGACGGCGACGGGGAAGTTGAACGCCGAGATGGTGCCGACCGGCCCCAGCGGGTGCCACTGCTCGTACATCCGGTGGAGCGGCCGCTCCGAGTGCATCGACAGGCCGTAGAGCTGGCGCGAGAGGCCGACCGCGAAGTCGGCCATGTCGATCATCTCCTGCACCTCGCCGAGGCCCTCGCTGCGGATCTTGCCGACCTCGAGGGTGACGAGCAGGCCGAGGTCGTCCTTGTGCCGGCGCAGCGCGTCGCCCAGCTGCCGCACGACCTCGCCGCGCTTCGGCGCCGGCCACCGCTTCCACTCGTGAAAGGCGGCCTCGGTCGCCGCGGCGACCCTCTCGTAGTCCGCGGTCGAGCATTCGCGGACGTGGCCGAGCACCTCGCCGGTCGCCGGGTTGACCGACGGCACCAGCTTGCCGGAGGTCGCGAGCCATTCGCCGGCGAAGGCGCCGGAGTTCTCGGCGGCGAGGCCGAGGCGGGAGAGCAGGGCGGAGACGGCGGGCGAAACGGTCGCGACGGACATGGGGAGCTCCGGAGAGGTGGAATCGTGGGGCCGGCGGACGCCGACGGGCGAATTCTACCGCAGCCCCTCGCGCACTGCGATTAGGATGGCGCGCCCGATGCTCCGAGTCGCCGCTCTCTGGCCGGCCTTGCTGTTCGCGCTCGCCGCCGGCTTCACCGGCGGCTTCGCGACCGGCGCCGGCTTCCCGGCGGCCTGGATCGGCCTCGGCGCGGTGCTGATCACGGCGCTCGCCGGCGCCGCCGCGCTCGGCGATCCGGGCCGCGGGGGGGCGGGCCGCTGGCTGCTCTGGGCTCTGGTCGCCGGTGTCGCGGCGG
>CAYTWJ010000403.1:0-2665 GCA_964442055.1 uncultured Rhodospirillaceae bacterium
CCGCGCCGTCTCGAGATCGGCGAGGCCCATGCGCGCGACGGCATAGCACCCTGCCAGGATCGCGATCGCGCCGAGCGCGGCCCAATGCCATGCCAGCGCCTTCGCCGCCACGAGCGCGGCGAGCACGACGCCCGCCGGCGCCGCCGCGAGCGCGGCGGTGACGAGGCCGTGGCGGACGAGGGAGTTGGGATCGGGCATCGGCGGGCCTGCGCGCGCCTTCTCACGAAACCGCGCCCGCGCGCAAGAGCGCGTGCGCCGCGCGGCGGGCCCTGCCATATTGGCGCCATTGTCTCGGCGATGGTACCTTTACGGGCCCGATTCACGCGAACCGGCAAGGCACCCCGACGCTCCATGGACGAGAGGACCAACGCGCTGCCCGCGGGCACCGAGCTCGAGGGCTACAGGGTCGTCGCCTTGCTGGGCGCCGGGGGCTTCGGCATTACCTACAAGGCGGTGGACCTGCTGCTCGACCGCCACGTCGCCATCAAGGAATACCTGCCGAGCGTGCTCGCCAACCGCGGCGCCGACCGCAAGACGGTGAAGCCGTTCGGCCGCCAGGAGGCGGAGCAGTTCGTGTGGGGCCTCGAGCGCTTCCGCACCGAGGCCAAGACGCTCGTGGCCTTCCAGCATCCCAACATCGTGCCGGTGCACCGCTACTTCGAGTCGAACGGCACCGGCTACCTCGTGATGGCGTTCCAGGACGGCAAGAGCCTGGCCGACGTGATCGACGCGGTGGGCACGCTGTCCGAAGACGAGCTGCTCACGATCCTGCGCCCGCTCGCCGCGGGCCTCGCCGACGTGCACGCGAAGGGCTTCCTGCACCGCGACATCAAGCCGGCGAACATCATCATCCGCCGCGACGGCACGCCGGTGCTGATCGATTTCGGCGCCGCGCGCCAGGCGGTGACGCGGCAGAGCCGCGGCCTCACCGCGATCGTGACCGAGGGCTACGCGCCCTACGAGCAGTACGAGACCGACAGCCACCAGGGCCCGTGGACCGACATCTACGCGCTCGGCGCCGTGCTCTATCACTGCGTGACCGGCCGCCGCCCGCCCGAGGCGCCGAAGCGCATCGCCGCGCAGTTGAGGAAGCAGCCCGACCCGATGGTGCCGGCCGCGGTCGCGGCCGGCGGCAACTATAGCGAGAGCCTGCTCGGCGCGATCGACCAGGCGCTCGCGACCGACGAAGCGGCGCGGCCGCAGAGCGTCAGGGATTTCATGGCCGCCGTGGATGGCCGGGCGCCGGCGCCGGGGGCCGGGACGGGCGTTCCCGCGGCCGAATCGTACATGGTCGAGCCGCCCTCGGCGCCGCTCGGCCGCCTGACGCGCTCCGCCGCCCCGCCGCCTCCGCAGGCCGCGGCCGCGACCGCGCCCGGGGGATCTTCCGCCGAGGTTGCGGGAAACTTCATGGTCGAGCCGCCGTCGGCGCCGCCCGGCCGCCGCGGCGATACGCCGGTCGCCGGCGCGACGCCGCCCAGGGAGGCGCTGATCGCGCGCGTGCGCAAGCCCGATCGACCGGCGCCGGCGCGCGCGAACGACACGCTGATGGTGGGCGGCGCGACGCTCGTCGTCGGCAACGATCAACCGGCCGCGGCACCTGCTGCCGCCGCGCCCGAGCGCAAGGCGGCGGGCGGCCGCGTTCCGCGCGAAACGGCGCCCGGCGAGAACGCGCCGGCCCGCAAACGGAGCAAGGTGCCGGTCATCGCCGGCGTCGTCGCGGCGCTGCTGGTGGCCGGCGGCGCGGCGGGATATCTGGCGCAGCGCGGCGGCACGGCGGCGCCGGCCGCGACCGCGCCGCCGCCGACGCCCGATACCGCGAGCACCACCGCGCCGCCCGCCGCGCCGGCCGCGCCCAAGCCCGGCGAAGAAGCCGCCGCGCGCAGCAAGGCGGCCGCGCCCGAGCAGATCTGGCAGCACCTCGCGGGCAAGACCGGGCAGGACGTGGTGCGCCGCATCTTCGTTCTGCCGGGCGACCAGCTTCTGGTCGTGGGCGGCCGCATCGAAGCCGAGGGCGGCAACAGCGACGTGTGGTTCTGGCGTTTCGACGCGAAAGAGGGAAAGCCCGCCGGCGAGCGGAAAACCATCACGAATGCCCGCTTCGACACCGCCAACGCGGTGGTGCTGCGCGCCGACGGCGGCCTGGCGCTGGCCGCGGCGCGCAAGAATCTCGGCAGCAATTCGATCATCGGCTGGGTCGCGCGCGCCTCGGCCGACGGCGAACTGCAATGGCAGCACACGTTCCAGGAATACGCGCTGACGATTCCGTACGCGCTGACCGTGCTCGCGAACGGCGACATGATCGTGGTCGGCAGCGCCACCGAGCAGGGCCAGAGCGGAACCAAGGGCTGGGCGGCGCGCATCGCCGCCGACGGCCGCGTGCTGTGGGACAAGCTGCTCGGCAAGGGCGTGGACGAGAGCCTGCAGAGCGTCGCGTCGCTGCCCGACGGCGGCATCATCGCCGCGGGCTGGCTCAACGTCGAGCGGCCGGCCGGCGACGACCGCAATCTCTGGATCGTGGCGCTCGACGGCGAAGGCAACGTGCGCTGGGAGAAGAAGGACCTCGGCGACGACGCCGACGAGAAGGGCAAGTCCGTGCTCGTGGCCGAGGGCGGCGACATCGTCGTTCTCGCCGAAGCGAGCCGCCTGCCGGCGGCCGCGCCCAAGC
>CAYTWJ010000404.1:0-2658 GCA_964442055.1 uncultured Rhodospirillaceae bacterium
CGCGCCGCCGGCGACCCGCTCAGCCTCGCGGTGGCGGCGATGATGGAGGAGGAGGCTTGAGCCCGGCGCTCAGTCGGCGCCCAGGATCAACTGCGGCTGGGTTGCCCGCCGTGCGGTTTCTCTGCCCCGATCGCTTGACGCGGACTCGATCTCGTTGCCCCACTGCTCCCATCCGGGCCGCTTGTGGCGGGCGAAGAGCTCGAGATAAGGCCCCGTCGAGCACGCCTCAATGATGGGATAGGCCTCATCCGGCTTGCGGCTGTGTTCGCGCTTGCGCGTGGAGATGATGTTCGGTTGCCGCCGTCCCGGCGCAAGCGTGCGAACCGCGGCGCCCGAACCGCGGACGCCGAACAGCAGAAGCTCGGTGACGTTGCGGAAATAGAAGCCGACACCGCGGCGGTCCGGCCCGCCGTCGGAGCGCACCTTGTACCAGACGATGTTCGTCTTGTAGGTGAAGCCCCAGCGCTGCATCGTGGTGAGCCCTTCGGCGAGCAGCGCATTGGGGCACCACAAGTAAAGGTGCGCCACCGGAGCCGCGATCTCGGCGACCGGCAGATCGTAAATCTCTTCGAAGCTCATCGTCTGGTAGCGGCGCAGCCGCATGTGCTCGGGCGCCATCTTCCCGGTCCGGTTGGCGAACCGCCATGGCGGGTCGGCGAGAATCGTTGCGAACCGCTGGCCGTCACAGAAGGCCAGCAAGTCAGTCGATGCTTCGGCGTTGTGCGGCATGTCTCAATCACCCTTGCGACAGTTGGGCGTTATCCCAATCGCAAGCACAGGGCAGCCGCCGCTTCGCCCTGCTTCGAGGCGCGGCAAGAGCTTGCCCATGTGCGTGGTCGTTCCGCCTTCGGCTCCGTATTTCTTCAGCACCTCCGGGCCGAGCGACCGGAAATACGGAACCATGGAAACGCCGCGCGTCACGAGAACGCCGGCGCTAATTCGGTTGTAATCGAAGAACGCACGAAAGGCGTAAAGATCGCGATCGAAGGTCTGATCCTTGGCATTCCATTCGAGGTCGAACGCGATGCGGTTCTTGACGTAGTCGATCTTGTGCGTATCGGACGAGACAACGGAATCGTCGACGACGAGCTTTGCACGCAATCTGCTTTCCTTCCAGCCCATGGGCCGTAGCAACGCAGAAAATGTCTTGGGTATCTCGCTCTCGTTGCCGCCACCCCGTATCACCTGCTCATCGGTGAAGCGGAACTGCGTCAGAGCGCTGCAAATCTCCTCGAATTGGTCGGGGAACTCATGGGCGAGAATCGCGGCTGCATGCCGGTACTCGTGCACCTCGTAGAGCCGTGTGAGGTGCCGCGGAAAATGGTCCGCCAGCGCCATCATCATCGTGGTATCCCCCATTGCCCTCGGGTCCGCTGGATGCGCACGAGCACGCCGCGGCGAGCGTGGGCGCCTACAAGAACAAAACTAGAACATTCTCGACTGGCACTCAAGGCTTCCAAATAACCAAAATATAGATGGATTGGGGCCGGTCGCCCACAAAATACGGTGCCCGACGCACCACCTTTTCCCCTACCCCTCCGCCCGGTGCGGCGCCGCCAGGTAGTCGGCGCCCTGCATCTCGTGCAGCCGGCTCGCCGTGCGGCGGAACTCGAAGGCGCCGTCGCCTTGCGGGTAGAGCGCCTCGGGCGGGCCGGCGGCCGAGGCGATCAGCTTGGCCCTGGCCTCGTAGAGCGCGTCGATCAGCGTGACGAAGCGCCTGGCCTCGTTGCGCTGCTCGGGGCCGAGCAGCGGGATGCGGTCGAGCACCAGGCTGTGGAAATGCCGCGCCAGCGCCAGGCAGTCGGCCGGCCCCAGCGCCGCCGCGCAGGCATCATGGAAGCTCATGCGGGCGACGCCGCGCGCCTGGCGCGGCACCTTCAGGCACCGGCCCTGCACCGCGATCTCGAGCGGCGTTCCGGCGGCGCCGTCGGCGAGCAGCGCGAAGGCCTCGTCGAGCGCGCGGTCGGCCTCGGCGCCGAGCGGGCTGTGCCAGACCGGCCGCCCGGCGATGCGGCGCAGCCGGTAGTCGGTCGTGCCGGCGAGATGCAGCACGTCGAGCCGCTCCTTGATCAGCGCGATGAAGGGCAGGAACAGCGGCCGGTTGAGGCCGCCGGCATAGAGCTCGTCGGGCGGCCGGTTCGAGGTCGCCACCACCACCACGCCCTCAGCGAAGAGCTGCTCGAACAGCCGGCCCAGGATCATCGCGTCGGCGACGTCGCCCACCTGGAACTCGTCGAAGCAGAAAAGCCAGGCGCCCTCGGCGATGCGCCGCGCCAGCGGCGCGATCGGGTCGTCGCCGCCGCGCCGCGCCGGGTCGAGCTGGCGCCATTGGTGGATGGCGCCGTGCACCTCCTGCATGAAGGCGTGGAAATGTACCCGCCGCTTGCGCGCCGGCGGCGCGTGGCGGAAGAACAGGTCCATCAGCATCGACTTGCCGCGGCCGACGGCGCCGTAGATGTAGAGCCCCTGCGGCGGCGGCTCGCGGCGGCGGCCGAAGGAGAGGCGCTGGCGCCAGCCGTTGTCGCGGCCAGCCTGCCAGTGCGGGCGGTAGGCTTTCAGCCGCAGCTCGAGCGCCTGCAGCTTCTCGGCGGCGAGCTCCTGGTCGGGGTCGCCCTCGAGCTCGCCCCGGCGGCGCAGGCGGCGATAGGCGGCGAGGAA
>CAYTWJ010000405.1:0-2650 GCA_964442055.1 uncultured Rhodospirillaceae bacterium
TGTCGTCGCTGCAGGGTGCGGCCGTGACCTCGATCAAGATCGACGGCGTGCTGCACGAGTTCTCGTCGATTCCGGGCGTGCGCGAGGACGTTACCGACATCGTCCTCAACGTCAAGGCGCTGTCCCTGCGCATGTACGGCGAGGGGCCGAAGCGGATGACCCTTCATGCCAAGGGGCCGGGCGAGGTCACCGCGAAGATGATCGAGACCGGCCACGGCATCGAGATCATGGATCCCGATCACGTGCTGTGCACGCTCGATGCCGGTGCCGACCTGCGCATGGAGCTGACGGTCAACAGCGGCAAGGGCTACGTGCCGTCCTCGGCCAACCGGCCCGAGGACGCGCCGATCGGCCTGATCCCGGTCGACGCCCTCTACAGCCCGGTGCGCAAGGTCTCCTACAAGGTCGAGAACACGCGCGCCGGCCAGATCCTCGACTACGACAAGCTGACCATGACGGTCGAGACCAACGGCGCGGTCAAGCCGGACGACGCGGTCGCCTACGCCGCGCGCATCCTGCAGGACCAGCTCCAGCTCTTCATCAATTTCGAGGAACCGCGCGCCGAGGCGCGCGAGAAGGCGATAGCCGAGCCCGAGTTCAACCCCAACCTGCTGCGCCGGGTGGACGAGCTCGAACTGTCGGTGCGTTCGGCCAACTGCCTCAAGAACGACAACATCGTCTATATCGGCGACCTGATCCAGAAGACCGAGGCCGAGATGCTGCGCACGCCCAATTTCGGCCGCAAGTCGCTCAACGAGATCAAGGAGGTGCTGGCGCAGATGGGCCTCCATCTCGGCATGCACGTGCCGAACTGGCCGCCGGAAAACATCGAGGAACTGGCGAAGAAGCTGCAGGAGAACTTCTGAGCCACGCCGCGCAAGCCCGAGGAGAATGATCCATGCGCCACCGCAATGCCGGCCGCAAACTGAACAAGACCGGGCCGCACCGCCGGTCGATGCTCGCCAACATGGCGGCGTCGCTGATCAAGCATGAGCAGATCACCACGACCCTGCCCAAGGCCAAGGAACTCAAGCCGATGGTCGACCGGCTGATCACCCTCGGCAAACGCGGCGACCTGCATGCCCGCCGCCAGGCGCTGGCGGTTCTGCCGGAGAAGGCGGCAGTCGACAAGCTGTTCTCGACTCTCAACAGCCGCTATGCCGAGCGCAACGGCGGCTATACGCGGGTTCTCAAGGCCGGATTCCGCTATGGCGACGCGGCACCGATGGCGGTGGTCGAGCTGGTCGACCGCGATCGCGCCGCCAAGGGCCAGGATTCCGGGCCCAAGCCGGAAGCGGCGGCCGAGGCCGGCGAGGCCGCCGCCTGATCGCTTCGCCAGAAGGGGCGATTTTCCCGGGGGCGGCCCAATCGGGCCGCCCCTTTGCATTCGATGCCGCAGAAGCCTATTTGTGACCTTGCCATGACCGCCGTTTCCGCCCTCCGCCGCTCGCTCGCCGTGGCGCTGACCGTGGCGCTGGCCGGTGCTGCCGCCGCCCAGCCGGCGACCAAGACGGTGCCGCCCGGCCGGGCGGCGGTCGAATACTCGTTCGCGCCGCTGGTCAAACAGGTCGCGCCGGCGGTCGTCAATGTCTACACGCGGCGGATCGAGCGCACGCTGCAGCCGTCGCCGCTGTTCGACGATCCGCTCTTCCGCCGGTTCTTCGGCGACGACCTCATGTTCGGCATCCCGCGCGAGCGGGTCCAGCAATCGCTCGGCTCGGGCGTCATCGTCGAGCCCGACGGCGTGATCGTCACCAACAACCACGTCATCGAGGGGGCGCAGGAGATCGTCGTCGCGCTCGCCGATCGGCGCGAATTCGAGGCGACCGTGATCGCCGCCGACGCGCGCAGCGACCTCGCCGTGCTGCGCATCGACACCAAGGGCGAGAAGCTGCCGCATCTCGAGTACCGCGATTCCGACGAGCTCGAAGTCGGCGACCTGGTGCTGGCCATCGGCAACCCCTTCGGCGTCGGCCAGACGGTGACCAGCGGCATCGTCTCGGCGCTCGGGCGGACGGGCGTTGGCGGCCTCGAGACGCAGTCGTTCATCCAGACCGACGCGGCGATCAATCCCGGCAATTCCGGCGGCGCGCTGGTGACCATGGACGGGCGGCTCGTCGGCATCAACACCGCCATCTATTCGCGCACCGGCGGCTCGCTCGGCATCGGCTTCGCCATCCCCTCGAACCTGGTGGCGATCACCGTGCAGAACGCGCTAGGCGGCAAAGGGATCGTGCGGCCGTGGCTCGGCGCCTCGGGGCAGCCGGTTACCGCCGACATCGCCCAGAGCCTCGGCTTGAGGCGGCCGGAGGGAATCCTGATCAACGAAATCTATCCCGGCGGGCCGGCGGACCGGGCAGGCCTGCGTGCGGGCGACGTCGTGCTGTCGGTTGACGGGCGCGAGGTTTTCGACGTGCGCGGGCTGCGCTACCGGGTGGCGACGCGCAAGCTCGGCGACGCCGTTGTGCTCGATGTCCTGCGCGGGGGCCGCCCCTTGCGTCTCAACGTTCTCATGGAAGCGGCGCCCGAAGTGCCGCCGCGGCAGCTGACCAGACTGGGCGACCGTCATCCCTTGACCGGCGCCACGGTCGGCAACCTTTCGCCGGCCTTCGCCGAGGAGCTCGGCATCGACCCGATGCTGAAGGGCGTC
>CAYTWJ010000406.1:0-2647 GCA_964442055.1 uncultured Rhodospirillaceae bacterium
CCCCCCTGGCGGGGGGTGGTCGGCGCGCCGCGCGGGGGGGGGGCGACACAAGCATTGGCGATGGCGGATGCCTGAAACCGGCGCGGCGCCTATAGCATTTTGCCGGCTTTACACCTGAACAGCTATTCATATATACTGCCATGCAATGATCGCCTTGGCCGAATTCCAGACCAGCGAGCTGGCCGGCATGTTCCGCCTGCTCGGCGACGCGACGCGGCTGAAGATCGTGCTCGCCTGCTCGGGCGCGCCGGTCCCGGTCGGCGAGATCGCGCTCGCCGTCGGCGCCTCGGCCTCGCTGGTCAGCCACCATCTCAGGCTCCTGCGCGCGGCGCGGCTGGTGCGCGCCGAGCGGCGCGGCCGCCACATCTATTACGCGCTGGCCGACGAGCACGTGCGCTGCGTGCTCGCCGACATGACCAGCCACGTGCGCGAAAGCGCGGCCGCGATCGAGGCGGCCTGATGCCGGCTTCCTGCTGTCACGCGCCGCCCGCCGGCTACCGCCGCGTGCTCTGGCTGGCGCTGGCGATCAACGCCGCGATGTTCGCGACCGAGATCGGCGCCGGCCTGGCGGCGGGGTCGGTCGCGCTGCTGGCCGACGCGCTCGATTTCGCCGGCGACGCCGCCAATTACGCCATCAGCCTGTTCGTGCTCGGGCTCGGCCTGCGCTGGCGCGCCGGCGCGGCGCTGCTCAAGGGCCTCAGCATGGGCGCCTTCGGCCTCTGGCTGTTGGCGGCGGTCGCGCACCGCCTCGTCGTCGACGGCGTGCCGAGCGCGCCGATCATGGGCGGGGTCGGGGCGCTGGCGCTGGCCGCCAACATCGCCGCGGCGCTGCTCCTCTTCCGCTACCGCGACGGCGACGCCAACATGCGCTCGGTCTGGCTGTGCAGCCGCAACGACGCGCTCGGCAACCTCGCGGTGATGGCCGCGGCCAGCGGCGTCTTCGCCACCGGCGCGGGCTGGCCGGACCTCGCGGTCGCCGCGGCCATGGCCGGCCTCGCCCTCGCCGCCTCGCTGCAGGTCGTCCGCCGCGCCGGCGCCGAACTGCGCCCCGCCGCCATCGCCGCCGGCGACTGAGTCCTTCGACGCCCGCTTGCTGCGGCGCCGTCGCATCCCATATCGTCTGGACGCGCCGTCGCGCCGCCGCAAGGAGAGTGCCGCATGAGCAAGCTGCGTCCGCTGGCCCTGGCCGTCGCCGCCTGGCTGGCCGTGGCACCGCCCGCCGCGGCCAAGCTGTTCGAGCCGACGACCTACACGCTCGCCAACGGGTTGCAGGTGGTGGTGATCGAGGACCACCGCGCCCCGGTCGTGGTGCACATGGTCTGGTACAAGGTCGGCGCCGCCGACGAGCGGCGCGGCAAGTCGGGCATCGCCCACTTCCTCGAGCACCTGATGTTCAAGGGCACGCCCAGCGTGCCGCCCGGCGAGTTCTCCAAGATCGTCGCCCGCAACGGCGGCCGCGACAACGCCTTCACCTCGCAGGACTACACCGGCTACTTCCAGACCGTGGCGCGCGACCGGCTCGAGCTCGTCATGCGGCTCGAGGCCGACCGCATGGCCAACCTGGTGCTCACCGACGCGGTGGTCGATCCCGAGCGCACCGTGGTGCTCGAGGAGCGCTCGAGCCGCACCGACAACGAGCCGGCCTCGCTCCTCTACGAGCAGATGTCGGCGGCGCAGTTCCTCAACCATCCCTACGGCGTGCCGATCATCGGCTGGGAGCACGAGATCCGCGGCCTCACCGCCGCCGACGCGCTCGCCTTCTACCGCGCCCATTACGCGCCCAACAACGCCGTCCTGATCGTCGCCGGCGACGTCGCCCCGGCCGAGGTCAAGGCGCTGGCCGAGAAATATTACGGCCCCGTCGCGGCGCGCCCGGTGCCGCCGCGCCGGCGCGCGCAGGAGCCGGCGGCGAACGCGGCGCGGCGCGTCGTGCTCGAGGACGCGCGGGTGCGCCAGCCGCGGCTCGCGCGCAGCTATCTGGCACCGAGCCGCAGCGCCGGCGAGAAGCGCCACGCCATGCCGCTCATCGTGCTGGCCGAGATCCTCGGCGGCGGCGCCACCAGCCGGCTGCATCGCGGCCTGGTGCTCAACGGCGGCGTCGCCAGCTCGGCCGGCGCCTGGTACGACAGCGTCAGCCTCGACCAATCGACCTTCACGATCTACGCCACGCCCAAGCCCGGCGGCGACCTCGCCGCGGTCGAGGCCGGCATCGACCGCGTCGTCGGCGAGCTCTTGCGGCACGGCGTCGGCGCCGCCGAGCTCGAGCGCGCCAAGGTCGGCCTGCTGGCCAGCGCGGTCTACGCCCGCGACAGCCTGTTCGGCGCCGCCCGCACCTTCGGCGCGGCGCTGACCGCCGGGCTCAGCGTCGACGAGATCGAGGCCTGGCCCGATCTGGTGCGCGCGGTCACGCTCGACGAGGTCAACGCCGCGGCGCGCTACGTGCTCGAGCCCAAGCGCTCGGTCACCGGGCTGCTGCTGCCCAAGCCGGCGAGCTGAGGCCGACGATGCGCGCGCTCCGCCTGCTCCTCGTCGTCGTCGGCATCCTCGCCGCGCCGCTGACGGCGCACGCCACCCAGATCACCCGTGTGGTCAGCCCCGGCGGCATCGAGGCCTGGCTCGTCCAGGTCAAGCAGATCCCGATGCTCTC
>CAYTWJ010000407.1:0-2636 GCA_964442055.1 uncultured Rhodospirillaceae bacterium
CTCCGCCGCCTGGGTGAGCGCGGCGCTCACGGCGCCGTCATCGGTGACTTCGGAGGCGAGACCTTGCTCGCGCACCGCGAAGCGCCGGCCGAGGTCGTAGCAGCGCGACGCCAGCGCCGCCGCGTCGCGTGCGGTGAGCGTCAGGTCGGCGCGAAGTCGCGCCAGTTCCTCGGCGATCGCCCAGCCGATGCCCCGGCTGGCCCCGGTGACGACGGCGTGACGCCCCTTGAGGGGGCGGATTTCTCCGGCCGGGCCGCGTGCCGCTTCGGCGTTAGGGGCGGGCTGAGTTTGCAAGCGGAAACCGCCTGTTCCAACGAATTATTTTAAGCATAAAATAACGGCGCGGCGGGAACAAGCGGCGCCACCCGGCGGCCGCGCGGTGTCAATAATGGGGCCGGGCGCCATTTGCGCTGGCCTTGGCGGCGCGTGCTGCGTAAGTTTCCGCCGCGCGTACAATGTGGCGCGGGCAAGCGAACAGCAGGGCAATGAACGGTCGATTCCTCGGCCGCCTGGCGGCGGCAGTCTTCATCATCTCGGCACTTGCGGCATGCGGCGGCGGGCGCTCGGGCGACGTGGTCGGGCCGCAGCAGATCACCGGCATCGCCTTGCCCGAGGGCTACAGCATCAACCGCGGCGAGACCATCGTGCTCGGCGAGGGCGACCGCTGGACCGGGCGGCTGGTCTACGAGATCAATTCCTCGGCGGGCGACATGTTCGACTTCGTGCGCCGGCAGATGCCGGTGTTCGGCTGGTCGGAGGTGTCGGTGGTGCGCGCGCACACCTCGACGCTCACCTTCTCCTCGCCCGGCACCGGGCGCGTCGCCACCGTCAACATCACGCCGCGCCAGCTGCCGCCCTGGGGCTCGGTGGTGAGCACGGTGGTGTCGCCGATCGGCGGCGCGGCGCCGGCGCCGGCGGCGCCGCAATCCTATTCCTCGCCGCCGCGCAGCGAGGCGCCGCAGCCGGCGCCGCCGGCGGTGCCGCGCGGCGAGGTCAGCGCCCAGCCGCTGCGCTAGAGCGCCGCCGCGTTTGGTTGACGCGGCGCTAACCCCGATTGGCTCTGGCGGCGAGCGGGGCGCGGCGGGATAATCGGCCCGGTCCCGGACGGCGGCACCGCCGCCTCCGGGGAAGGAGGGGGCGATGAGCTACGCGCAGCCAGAGCCGATGCGCGCCGACCCGTCGCAGGCCAAGGCCGAGCTGACCGCGCTGTTCCTGCGCCAGCGCGCGGCGTTCGCGGTCAACGGGGCGCCGCCGCTCGAGGAGCGGCTGCGGCTCCTGCGCCAGCTCGCCACCGCGGTCAGGGCCAACCGCGACGCCATCGCCGACGCCGCCTCGGCCGATTTCGGCAACCGCTCGCGCCACGAGACGCTGCTCGCCGACATCGTCACCACGCTCAATTCGATCGACCACGCCGCCCGCCGGCTGAAGGGCTGGATGCGGCCGCGCCGCGTGCCGGTCGGCCGCGACCTCTTCCCCGGCAAGGCGCGCGTCCTCGCCCAGCCGAAAGGCGTGGTCGGCATCATCGGCCCGTGGAACTACCCCTTCCAGCTCGCGGCGATGCCGCTCGCCGCGGCGCTTGGCGCCGGCAACCGGGTGATGATCAAGCCTTCGGAACTGGCGCCGCGCACCGCCGCCCTGCTCGCCAAGATCGCCGCCGACAATTTCGCGCCCGAGCAGGTGGCGGTGGTGCAGGGCGGGCCGGCGGTGGGCGAGGCCTTCTCGATGCTGCCCTTCGACCACCTGCTCTATACGGGATCGAGCAAGGTCGGCCACTACGTCATGCGCGCCGCCGCCGACAACCTGACGCCGGTCACGCTCGAGCTCGGCGGCAAGTCGCCGGCGATCGTCGCCGAGGACGCGGCGCTGCCCAGGGCGGCGCGCAGCATCATGCACGGCAAGCTCCTCAACGCCGGGCAGACCTGCATCGCGCCCGACTACGTGCTGGTGCCCGAGCGGCTGGTGCAGCCCTTCGTGCGCGAGGCCTTCGCCGCGGTGAAGCGGCTCTATCCGCGCCTCGCCGCCAACCCCGACTACACCGCGATCGTCAACGAGCGCCATTACCGCCGCCTGGTCGGCTATGTCGACGAGGCGAAGAGCCATGGCGCCCAGGTGATCGAGCTCAACCCCGCCGGCGAGCCGCTGTTCCCTGAGGACCGCCGCCTGCCACCGACGCTGATCCTGCAGCCCGACCCGCACCTCAAGGTGATGCAGGAGGAGATCTTCGGCCCGATCCTGGCGGTCTGCGGCTACCGCACGCTCGACGATGCCATCGCCTTCGTCAACGCGCGGCCCCGCCCGCTGGCGCTCTACTATTTCGGCGCCGACCGCGCCGGCCGGGAGGCGGTGCTCTCGCGCACCGTCTCGGGCGGCGTCACCGTCAACGACACGCTCCTGCACGTCGCCGTCGAGGGGCTGCCCTTCGGCGGCATCGGCGCCTCGGGCATGGGCGCCTATCACGGCAAGGCCGGGTTCGACACCTTCAGCCATTACAAGAGCGTCTTCGAGCAGGCGCGCTGGAGCGGCGTCTGGCTCCTGCGCCCGCCCTACGGCCGGCTCGCCGACGCCATCCTGCGCTTCCTGATCGGCAAGTGAGGGCGCAGAAGAGCCGTCTTGTTCACCCTCCCATTTCGACAAGC
>CAYTWJ010000408.1:0-2634 GCA_964442055.1 uncultured Rhodospirillaceae bacterium
CGAGCAGGGACTGACGCTGCCCGGCACCACCATCGTCTGCGGCGACTCGCACACCTCGACGCACGGCGCCTTCGGCGCGCTCGCCTTCGGCATCGGCACGTCCGAGGTCGAGCATGTGCTGGCGACGCAGACGCTGCTGCAGCGCCGCGCCAGGAACATGCGCATCGAGGTGAGCGGCAGCCTGCCGGCCGGGGTCACCGCCAAGGACATCATCCTGGCGATCATCGGCCGCATCGGCACCGCCGGCGGCACCGGCTACGTCATCGAATATTGCGGCGACACCATCCGCGGCCTCAGCATGGAAGGCCGCATGACGGTCTGCAACATGTCGATCGAGGCCGGGGCGCGGGCCGGGCTGATCGCGCCCGACGAAACCACCTTCGACTACCTCAAGGGGCGCCCGCACGCGCCGAAGGGCGCGGCGTGGGAGCAGGCGGTCGCCTTCTGGCGCACGCTGCCGAGCGACGCCGGCGCCGGCTACGACGCCAGCGTGGCAATCAAGGCCGCCGGGATCGCGCCGCACGTCACCTGGGGCACCAGCCCGCAGGACGTGGCGCCGATCACCGGCACCGTGCCCGACCCGGCCCGCATCGACGACGCCAACCGCCGCGCCGCCGTCGAGCGGTCACTGAAATACATGGGCCTCGAGCCGGGCACGCGCCTCGCCGAGGTCAGGATCGACCGCGTCTTCATCGGCTCGTGCACCAACGGCCGGATCGAGGACCTGCGCGCCGCGGCGGCGGTCGCCAGGGGCCGCAAGGTGGCCTCCCATGTCGGCGCCATGGTGGTGCCGGGCTCGGGGCTGGTGAAGCACCAGGCCGAGGAGGAGGGCCTCGACAAGGTCTTCGTCGAGGCGGGCTTCGAGTGGCGCGAGCCGGGCTGCTCGATGTGCCTGGCGATGAACGCCGACCGGCTGGCGCCGGGCGAACGCTGCGCCTCGACCTCGAACCGCAATTTCGAGGGCCGCCAGGGCGCCGGCGGCCGTACCCACCTGCTGAGCCCGGCGATGGCCGCGGCGGCGGCGGTGACGGGGCATCTCGCCGACGTGCGCGAGCTGCTCTAAGAAAGCGCGCGGGACGGGAGGCGGGCGATGGAGAAATTCACCACCTTGCGCGGCGTGGCGGCGCCGCTGCCGATGGTCAACGTCGACACCGACATGATCATCCCCAAGCAGTTCCTGAAGACGGTCGAGCGCACCGGGCTGGGCAAGGGCCTGTTCTACGAGCTGCGCCACAACCCCGACGGCAGCGCCAAGCCCGGCTTCGTCCTCGACCAGCCCGCCTACAAGAATGCGAAGATTCTGGTCGCCGGCGACAATTTCGGCTGCGGCTCGAGCCGCGAGCACGCGCCCTGGGCGCTGCTCGACGCCGGCATCCGCTGCGTGATCTCGACCTCGTTCGCCGACATCTTCTACAACAACTGCTTCAAGAACGGCATCCTGCCGATCAAGGTGAGCCCGGACGAGCTCGCCAAGCTGATGGACGATGCCGAGCGCGGCGCCAACGCCGTCCTGACCGTCGACCTCGAGAAGCAGGAGATCACCGGGCCCGACGGCGGCCGCATCCATTTCGACATCGACCCGTTCCGCAAGCATTGCCTGCTCAACGGCCTCGACGACATCGGGCTGACGCTCGAGAAGGCGCGCGACATCGACAGCTTCGAGGCGCGCCAGCGCGCCGGCCAGCCCTGGCTCTACGCCGGCGGCTGACGCTTTCTTCTCGCAATCCGGGGGACGCCAAGGCCATGGCCGCCAACAAGACCATGCTGATTCTGCCCGGCGACGGCATCGGGCCCGAGGTGATGGGCCAGGTGCGCCGCGTCGTCGACTGGATGGACCGCCGCCGCGCGGTGCGCTTCGACGTCAAGGAGGACCTGGTCGGCGGCGCCGCCTACGACAAGTACGGCGCGCCGCTCGCCGACAAGACGATGGCGACGGCGCTTGAGACCGGCTGCGTGCTGCTCGGCGCGGTCGGCGGCCCGAAGTGGGATGCGCTGCCCTTCGAGAAGAAGCCCGAGCGCGGGCTCCTGCGCCTGCGCAAGGAGATGGAGCTGTTCGCCAACCTGCGCCCGGCGATCTGCTTCCCCGAGCTGGTCGAGGCCTCGACGCTGAAGCCCGAGGTGGTCTCGGGCCTCGACATCATGATCGTGCGCGAGCTCACCGGCGGCGTCTATTTCGGCGAGCCGCGCGGCATCGCCGACCTCGGCGGCGGGGTGCGCCGCGGCGTCAACACCCAGGTCTACACCACGCCCGAGATCCGCCGCGTCGCCGCGGTCGCTTTCGAGCTGGCGCGCAAGCGGCGCAACAAGGTGACCTCGCTCGAGAAGGCGAACGTGATGGAATCGGGCGTGCTCTGGCGCGAGGAGGTGACCCGGCTGCACAAGGAGGCTTACGCCGACGTGCAGCTCGAGCACATGTACGCCGACAACGGCGCCATGCAGCTGGTGCGCAACCCCAAGCAGTTCGACGTCATGGTCACCGACAACCTGTTCGGCGACATCCTCTCCGACGAGGCGGCGATGCTGACCGGCTCGCTCGGCATGCTGCCCTCGGCCTCGCTCGGCGCGCCCGACGCCACCGGGCGGCGCATGGCGCTCTACGAGCCGGTGCACGGCTCGGCGCCCGACATCGCCGGC
>CAYTWJ010000409.1:0-2629 GCA_964442055.1 uncultured Rhodospirillaceae bacterium
CAATGCCCGAACTGCTCGGCCTGGCTGGTCGAGCATCGCTTCATGGGGCGGCTGATGTGCCACCATTGCGGCCATACCGCCCCGGCGCCCGAAGCCTGCCCGTCCTGCGGCGCGGCGGGGCGCTGGCGCGCCTGCGGGCCCGGGGTCGAGCGCCTGGCCGAGGAGGTCGCCGCCGATTTTCCCGATTTGCGCTCGGCGGTGATGGCCTCCGACACGCTGTCGGGGCCGCGCGCCGCGGCCGAGCTCCTGGCGCGCATCGCCGGCCACGAGATCGACCTGGTGATCGGCACCCAGATCGTCGCCAAGGGCCACCACTTCCCGATGCTCACCCTGGTCGGCGTGGTCGACGCCGATCTCGGCCTCGAAGGCGGCGACCTGCGCGCCGCCGAGCGCACCCATCAACTGCTCACCCAGGTCGCCGGCCGCGCCGGCCGCGCCGAGCGGCCGGGCCGCGTGCTCTTGCAGACCTTCCGCCCCGACCACCCGGTGATGCGGGCGCTGGTCGCCAACGACGCCGAGGGCTTCCGCGCCGCCGAGGCGGCGAGCCGGCGCGCCGCCGGCATGCCGCCCTTCGGCCGGCTGGCGGCGCTGATCGTTTCCGGCCCCGACGGCGCGCGCGCCGCCGAGATGGCGGCCGAGCTCGGCCACCGGGCGCCGCGGGGCGAGGGCATCGCGGTGTTCGGGCCGGCGCCGGCGCCGCTCGCGCTGCTGCGCGGCCGGCACCGCCACCGGCTCCTGCTCAAGACCGCGCGCAACGTCGACATCCAGGCGCTCCTGCGCGCCTGGACCGGCCCGGTCAGGCTGCCGGCCGACGTGCGCCTCGCGGTCGACGTCGATCCCTACAGTTTCCTGTAAGCAGGACAGATTGCCCCCATGTGGGGTCAGTGCTAACCTGGGGCGTCATCGTCCCGTGGGAGCGGCGGATGGGCGAGATCAAGGTGCGGCGGCTCGATGCCCGCGTGCTGGCGGCGCTGAAAGGGCGTGCCAAGCGCCGTGGCGTTTCGCTCGAATCCGAGGTGCGGCGCATTCTCGGCGAGGCGGTGGCGGCGAAACGGGCCACCTTCGCCCGCCGCGCCGCCGCCATGCGCGAGGCGACGCGGCTACCGAAGGGCAGGACGCCGTCCGACAGCGCCGAGCTGATCCGCGAGGAGCGCGATGCCTGGGGCTGAGGCGGCCGCCGCGGTGCTCGATGCTTCCGTCGCGGTCAAGTGGCTGATCGACGAACCGGCCAGCGCCGACGCGGCGGCGCTGCTGGAGCGCGATCTGGTCTGGCATGCGCCGCGCCTGTTGCTGACCGAATGCGCCAGCGTCCTGCGGCGCAAGGCGGCATCCGGCGAGATCGAGCCATTGGCTGCGGTGGCCGCGTTCAATCTGCTTCTCGACGCGGTGACGGCCGAGGTGGTTCGCCTGGCTGACGACGAAGATCACGTGGCCCCGGCGCTCGCCGCGGCGCTGGCGACGCAACATCGCCTGCCGGATTGCCTCTACCTCGCCCTCGCCGAGCGCGAGGGCGCGGCGCTGGCAACCGCCGATGCGCGGCTGGCCGGGCTGGCGCGAGCACGTGGCGTCGCCGTCCTGGGCGTCGGCGCGGCGGCCTGATTGCTGCGGTAGCCGGTCGGCCGCACCACCCGCCCGCCTCAATCTGTTGCACGCGCGAAGGGCGTGTGGTAGGTATGCGCGGTTTTTCGGCCAGGGGCCCCGGAACGCGGCTTCGGGATCCTCGAAAAAACCTTTGAATTCAACGATCTGGCTCAGGGCCGCCCGGCCCGAAGGGACGCATCCTTGGCTGCCGAAAGTTCGCTCGTTTCCGGCATTGCCGGCCGCTACGCCACGGCCCTTTTCGAACTGGCGCGCGACGCGCGCAGCCTCGACACGGTGGCCGCCGACCTGGCCCGCGTGCGGCAGATGATCGCCGACTCGCCCGACCTGGCCCGCCTGGTGCGCTCGCCGGTCTTCGGCCGCGACGAGCAGCGCAGGGCGATGGCGGCCGTGCTCGAGCGCGCCGGCATCGGCGACCTGGTGCGCCGCTTCGTGGGCGTGGTCGCCGACAACCGCCGCCTGTTCGTGCTTGTCGGCATGATCGGCGCCTTCCAAACGCTGCTTGCCCGGCACCGCGGCGAAACGCTGGCCGAGGTCGCCACGGCGACGCCGCTGGCCGACGCGCAGCTGGCCGCCATCCGCAGCGCGCTGGCCCAGGCGCTCGGCCGCGAGGTCAGCGTGCAGAGCCGCGTCGAGCCCGAGCTGATCGGGGGCCTCGTCGTCAAGGTCGGCTCGCGCCTGGTCGACGGCTCGATCCGGGCCAAACTGAACAATCTCAAGACGGTTATGAAAGGGGTTGGATGATGGACATCCGCGCCGCTGAAATCTCGGAAATCCTCAAGCAGCAGATCAAGACCTTCGGCACCGAGGCCGAGGTTTCCGAGGTCGGCCAGGTGCTCTCGGTCGGCGACGGCATCGCCCGCATCTACGGCCTCGACAAGGTGCAGGCTGGCGAGATGGTCGAGTTCCCCGGCGGCATCAAGGGCATGGCGCTCAACCTCGAGGTCGACAATGTCGGCGTCGTCATCTTCGGCGACGACCGCAACATCAAGGAAGGCGACACCGTCAAGCGCACCGGCGCCATCGTCGA
>CAYTWJ010000410.1:0-2622 GCA_964442055.1 uncultured Rhodospirillaceae bacterium
CCCGCGCCGCCGCCGGTCGTGCCGGCGGGCCTGCCCGCCAGGCTGTGGATAGGCGGGTTGATCATCCTCGTGCTCATCGTTCTGGTGCTGCTGCTCGCCCGCTGAGGCATCGATCGCCGAGGCAAGCGTCTTGACCGCGCCATGCCCGCTGTAGAGACTACCGGTTAACGATGTCGCCGCCCGTCGCGCGGCGTGCGAAGAATCACCGAGCCCGCGCACAACGGGCGGGCCTAGTCAGGGGAGGACAAGAATGCCCACCGTTACCATGACGGTGAACGGGAAGAGTGTGACGCGCGAAGTCGAGGCGCGCACGCTCCTCGTTCAGTTCCTGCGCGAGCAGCTTGCTCTCACCGGAACCCATGTCGGCTGCGACACCAGCCAGTGCGGCGCCTGCGTCGTCCATGTCGACGGGCGCAGCGTCAAGTCGTGCACCCTCCTGGCGACGCAGGCCGATGGCGCGAACGTGACGACCATCGAGGGCCTGGCGAGCGACGGCAAGCTCCATCCGATGCAGGAGGCCTTCCGCGAGCACCACGCGCTGCAATGCGGCTTCTGCACGCCGGGCATGATCATGAGCGCGGTCGAGCTGGTCAAAGGCCGCCCCGACATCAGCGAGGACGAGATCCGGCACGGTCTCGACGGCAACATCTGCCGCTGCACCGGCTATCACAACATCGTCAAGGCGGTGAAAGCCGCCGCGCAGAGCATGAGGTGAGCGCCATGACAGCGACCGGCATCGGCGCCGCGGTGCGCCGCAAGGAGGACTTCCGCTTCATCACCGGCTCGGGCACCTACACCGACGACATCAACCGCCCGGGCCAGACCTACGCCTACTTCGTGCGCTCGCCGCACGCCTACGCCCGGCTGGGCAAGATCGACAAGTCGGCGGCGCTGAAGGCGCCGGGGGTGGTCGCCATCTTCACCGGCGATGACTTCGCCGCCGCCAAGGTCGGCGGCCTGCCCTGCGGCTGGACGGTCAAGGGCAAGGACGGCCAGCCGCACAAGGGGCCGGCCCATCCGGTGCTGGCCCAAGGCCACGTGCGCCATGTCGGCGACCCGGTGGCGATGATCGTCGCCGAGAGCCTGGCCCAGGCCAAGGACGCGGCCGAGAAGCTGAGCGTCGACTACCAGGTGCTGAAGTCGGTCACCGACACCGCCGCCGCGCTGGCCGCGGGCGCGCCGCAGATCCACCCCGAGGCGCCCGGCAACCTCTGCTACGACTGGGAGCTCGGCGACAAGGCCAAGGTCGACGAGATATTCAAGGGCGCGGCCCACGTCACCAGGCTCGAGCTGATCAACAACCGGCTCGTGGCCAACGCGATGGAGCCGCGCGCCGCGATCGGCGAGTACGACCGCGCCGCCGACCGCTACACCCTCTACACCACCAGCCAGAACCCGCACGTCATCCGCCTGCTGATGTGCCTGTTCGTGCTCGGCCTGCCCGACAGCAAGGTGCGCGTGGTGGCGCCCGACGTCGGCGGCGGCTTCGGCTCGAAGATCTTCCACTACGCCGAGGAGGCGGCGCTCACCTGGGCCTCGAAGCAGGTCAAGCGGCCGATCAAGTGGACGGCCGAGCGCAGCGAGAGCTTCATGTCCGACGCCCAGGGCCGCGACCATGTGACCACGGCCGAGCTGGCGCTCGACAAGAACGGCAAGTTCCTGGCCATGCGGGTGCAGACCATCGCCAGCATGGGCGCCTATCTGTCGACCTTCTCCACCGCCGTGCCGACCTATCTCTACGCCACGCTGCTGGCCGGCCAGTACACCACGCCAATCATCTATTGCGGCGTCAGGGCGGTGTTCACCAACACCGTGCCGGTCGACGCCTATCGCGGCGCCGGTCGCCCCGAGGCGACCTACGTCGTCGAGCGGCTGGTCGAGACCGCGGCGCACGAGATGAAGATCGACCCGGCCGAGCTGCGCCGGCGCAATTTCGTGCCGCCCAACGCCTTCCCCTACCAGACGCCGGTGGCGCTGACCTATGATTCCGGCCAGTACGAGCTGGCGCTGAACAAGGCGCTGGAAATGGCCGACTACACGAACTTCGCCCGGCGCCGCGACGAGGCGAAGAAGCGGGGCAAGCTGCGCGGCATCGGCTTCGCCTCCTACATCGAGGCCTGCGGCATCGCGCCGAGCCAGGTGGTCGGCTCGCTCGGCGCCGGCGCCGGCCTCTACGAGGCGGCGCAGATCCGCGTCAATCCCGGCGGCACGGTGACGGTGCTGACCGGCTCGCACAGCCACGGCCAGGGCCACGAGACCACCTTCGCCCAGGTGGTGTCGGACCATCTCGGCGTGCCGCTCGACAATATCGAGATCGTGCACGGCGACACCGACCGCATCCCCTTCGGCATGGGCACCTACGGCTCGCGCTCGCTGGCCGTCGGCGGCTCGGCGATCGTGCGCGGGCTCGACAAGATCGTGAACAAGGGCAAGAAGATCGCCGCCCACCTGCTCGAGGCGGCGGTCGAGGACATCGAGCACAGCCACGGCGTCTTCAAGGTGGCTGGCACCGACAAGCAGCTCACGCTCGGCCAGATCGCGCTCGCGGCCTACGTGCCGCACAACTACCCGCTCGAGACCCTCGAGCCCGGCCTCGACGAGTCCGCGTTCTACGACCCGGCC
>CAYTWJ010000411.1:0-2619 GCA_964442055.1 uncultured Rhodospirillaceae bacterium
CGGCCGGTGAAGTTGGTCTCGACCAGCTTGAGCGCCTTGCGCAGCTCGCCGTCGGCGAGCGCCTTGCGCGCATTCTCCTTGAAGGCGTGGGCGCTGACCTGCATCGGCCGGCCCCTACTCGGCCTCGCCGATGGCCGGCCCATCGGCCATGCCGGCGAGGACCTCGGCGACATGGCGCACGCGCACAGCCGAGCCCTCGCGCTTCAGCCGCCCGGCCATGTTGAGCAGGCAGCCGAGGTCGCCGGCGAGCAGCGTGCCGGCGCCGGTCGCCGCGATGTCGGCGGTCTTGCGCGCGACCATCTCGGTCGAGACCTCGGGATACTTGACGCAGAAGGTGCCGCCGAAGCCGCAGCAGGCCTCGGCGCCGGGCAGCTCGGTGAGCTCGAGGCCGGCGACCGAGGCGAGCAGCCGGCGCGGCTGCGCCTTGACGCCGAGCTCGCGCAGGCCCGAGCAGGAATCGTGATAGGTCGCGGTGCCGTCGTAGCGCGCCGCAACGGCCTCGACGCCGCGCACGTCGGCGAGGAACGAGGTGAGCTCGAAGGTGCGCCGCGCCAGGTCCTCGGCGCGCGCCCGCCATTCGGGGTCGGCGGCGAACAGCGCCGGGTAGTGCTCCTTGATCATGCCGGCGCAGGAGCCCGACGGCGCCACCACGTAGTCGAAGCCCTCGAAGGCGGCAATGACCTGGCGGGCGATGTCCAGGGTGTCCTTGCGGTCGCCGGAATTGTAGGCCGGCTGGCCGCAACAGGTCTGCGCCTCGGGCACGACCACGCGGCAGCCCGCATCCTCGAGCAGCTTGACGGCGGCGAAGCCGACGGTCGGGCGGAACAGGTCGACCAGGCAGGTGACGAAGAGCGCGACCGTAACGGGCTGATCGGACATGGCGTTTTCTCGCTGGACCGACGCACTATAGGGCCGGGGCGCAGGGCCGCCAAGGCAGGCGAACGAAGGGCGCCGCCCTCAGCTCGACGGCGACAGGCGGGCGGCGACGGCGCGCGGCAGCAGGAGCCAGTAGCGACCCGCATGCTTCATCCGCCCGGCGATCTCGGCGGCCTCGCGCCCCGGCCCCCAGAAGACGTCGCCACGCACCGGCCCCTTGATCGCGCCGCCGGTATCCTGGGCGACGAGCAGCCGGTTGAGCGCGACATCGGCCCCGCCGGGTTCGGCGGCGGGGCGGCTGGCGGCGACGTGGATCGGCAGGCCGAGCGGCAGGAAGGCGCGGTCGACGGCGAGCGAGCGGCCGGCGGTGAGCGCCACGCCCTGGGCGCCGAGCGCCCCTTCGCCGTCGAGCTCGCGGAAGAAGACGTAGGAGGCATTCGCCTGCATCAGCGCCCCCGCCTCGGCCGGATTGGCGGCGAGCCAGTCGCGGATCGTCCGCATGCTGACCTGCTCGCGCGCCAGCGCGCCGCGCTCGATCAGCACCCGGCCGATGGCGGTGTAGGGATGGCCGTTCTGCGCCGCATAGCCGACCCGCATCACGCCGCCGTCGTCGAGCTCGACCCGCCCTGAGCCCTGGACCTGGAGGAAGAAGGCATCGACCGCGTCGTCGACCCAGACCAGCTCGAGGCCGCGGCCTTGAAGCGCGCCGCGCTCGATCGCCGTGCGGTCGGCATAGGGCCTGAGGCTGCCCTCGACCACCCGCCCGGCGATGCGCTGGCCCTTGAGGCTGTCGCGGAAAAGCCCGAGATCGACCGTGACCAGGTCGCCGGGCCGGCGGTAGAGGGGAATCGAATAGGACCCGCCGGGCCGGCGGCTGCCACGGAGCGTGGGCTCGAAATAGCCGGTGAAGAGGCCTTCCGCCCTGTCGTTGTTGAAGGCGGCCACCGGCAGGAAGTGCGCCTCGAAGAAGGCACGCGCCCCGTCCCTGCCCGCCACCGCGGCGGCCGCGGCGCAGACCGGCCGCCAGTCGGCGCCGGTGCCGGCGAAGGCAAAGCCGTCGAGCGCGCGGTCGTCGGGCAGCCTGTCGAGGCGCGAACAGGAACGCCGGAAGGCGGCAAGCGCCGCCTCGTGGTCGTCGGCGGCCCAGCCCGGCAGGTCGGCGAAGCGCGCGGGCTTCAGCACCAGCCGGTCGGCCGGCGGCGGCGCCGGCGCGCCGGCGCCGACGAGCAGCAGCAGCGCCAGCGCGAACCGGGCCGGCCCGCGCATCAGGCCGGCGCGCTGGTGCCGATCAGGGTCCAGTTCGGGTCGCTGGAGCGCGTGTCGCGGGCGAACGTCCAGACGTCGGTGACCTGATCGACCGCGTTGGGATTGCCGGCCACCACGCTGCCGTCGGCGGCGCGGGTGGCGTTGATTATTTCGCTGACGAAACGAATCGTCACTTCCGCGATGCGGCCCTTGAGGTCGGCATCGACGATCTCGGCCGACTTGATGCCGACCAGCGTCGTCTCCTGCCTGTGGCCGGCCGCCTCCCGCTCGCCGATGGCGTGGTCGAAGTCGCCGAAAACATCCTTTGACAGCAAGGGCTTGAGGGCCGTGCGATCGCCCGCCGCGAAGGCCGTCACGACCAATTCGTAGGCCGCCTTGGCGCCTTCGACGAAGCCCTTGGGATCGAAGGAACGATCAGCCACCTGGATGCGGGTCAGGCCGGCGAGGAACCTTTGCCGGATAACCTCGTCGCTCATC
>CAYTWJ010000412.1:0-2611 GCA_964442055.1 uncultured Rhodospirillaceae bacterium
CGTAGACGCGGGCGTAGTCGTCGGGCGAGCCGGCGCAGGCGGCCAGCGCCCGGCTCGCCATCAGGATGATGCGCCCGCCGGCGGCCTCGACCGCGCCGCACTGCTCCTCGTAGGCGCGGATCACGTCGTCGACCGTGACGCCGGGCCCGGGCGCGAGATGGTCGGTGCCGGCGCCGCAGGCGATGATCGCGCCGGGCACGTGCTTCGCCGCGGCGAGCGAGCGGCGGATCAGCTCGAGGGAAGTCGGCCAGTCGAGCCCCATGCCGCGCTGCGCCGTGTCCATTGCCTCGGCGACGCCGAGGCCGAGCGACCAGAGGTGGCGCCGATAGGCGATGGTCGCGTCCCAGTCGAGCGCTGCCTCCAGCCACGGGTCGCAATCCGCCAGCGGGTCGGCCACCACGTGCGCGGCGGCGAAGGCGACGCGGGTGAAGGGCCGCGTCGGCCGTGCGGGAAGAGCGGCCGGCGGCCGCAATTGATAGGTCTCGACGCGGTTGCCGGCGCCGGGCAGCAGCACGCTCGCCATGGTCAGGCCTCGAGCTCCGGCACCTCGACCCAGCGCCGCTCGGCCCAGCTCTTCAGCCCGAGCTCGGCGAGCTGCACGCCCTTGGCGCCCTCGCGCAGGCTCCACGGGAAGGGCGTGCCGTCGAAAAGGTGGCGGATGAACAGCTCCCACTCGGCCTTGAAGGCGTTGTCCCAGGCGACGTTGTCGGGCATCGCCTGCCAGCCGGCGTAGAAGTCGATCGGCTGGCGGATGTCGGGGTTCCAGACCGGCTTGGGCGTCGCCCAGCGCGGCTGGATGCGGCAGTCGGTGAGGCCGGCCACCGCCGAGCCGAGCGTGCCGTCGACCTGGAAGGTGACAAGGTCGTCGCGCCGCACGCGCACCGCCCAGGACGAGTTGATCTGGGCGACCACCCCGCCCTCGAGCTCGAAGGTGGCGTAGGCCGCGTCGTCGGCGGTGGCGGCGTAGCGGCGGCCGTCCTCGTCGACGCGCTGCGGGATGTGGGTGGCGCCGAGGCAGCTCACCGCCTTGACCGCGCCGAACAGGTTGTCGAGCACGTAGCGCCAGTGGCAGAGCATGTCGATGATGATGCCGCCGCCGTCTTCCCGGCGGTAGTTCCACGACGGCCGCTGCGCCGGCTGCCAGTCGCCCTCGAACACCCAGTAGCCGAACTCGCCGCGCACCGAGAGGATGCGGCCGAAGAAGCCGGTGTCGATCAGCTGCTTGAGCTTGAGCAGGCCCGGCAGCCAGAGCTTGTCCTGCACCACGCCGTGCTTGACGCCCGCCGCCTTGGCGGCGCGATAGAGGTCGAGCGCGGCGGCCAGGCTGTCGGCGGTGGGCTTCTCGCAATAGACGTGCTTGCCGGCGGCGATGGCCTTGCCGAGGTTGGCCACCCGCGCGCTCGTCGTCGCGGCGTCGAAATAGAGGCTGTCGTTTTTGTTCGCCAGCGCGGCGTCGAGGTCGGTGGTCCAGCGCGCGACGTTGTGCGCGTGCGCGAGCTCGGCCAGCTTGCGCTCGCTGCGCCCGACCAGGATCGGGTCGGGCAGGACGCGGCTGCCGTCGGCCAGCCGCACGCCGCCCTGGGCGCGGATGGCGAGCACCGAGCGCACCAGGTGCTGGTTGGTGCCCATGCGGCCGGTGACGCCGTTCATGATGATGCCGAGGCGGCGATCCTGGGTCATGCGTGGCTTTCCTCGCTGGCGGCGGCGCCGCTCATTCCATGCCGAGCAGGCGGTAGATCCGCCGCGTGTATTCGCCGAAGGATTCGTGCGTCTTCATGTCGAGCGTGCGCGGATAGGGCAGGTCGATGCGGATGTTGTCGGCCATGCGCGCCGGGCCGGCGGTGAACACCACCACGCGCGAGCCGAGGAACACCGCCTCGCTGATGCCGTGGGTGACGAAGACGATGGTCTTGCGGCTCTCCTTCCAGATGCGCAGCAGCTCAAGGTTCATCTTCTCGCGCGTCAGCGCGTCGAGCGCGCCGAAGGGCTCATCCATCAGCACCAGCTTGGGATCGTGGACCAGCGCCCGGGCGATCGCCGCGCGCTGCTGCATGCCGCCGGAGAGCTCGTAAGGGTACTTGTCCTCGAAGCCGCCGAGCCCGACCAGGTTCAAGAGCTCGCGCGCCCGCTCGCGGCTCTCGCCGAGCGGCAGGCCGAGGATTTCGGCCGGCAGCAGCACGTTCTCGAGGATGCGGCGCCATTTCAGCAGCAGCGCCTGCTGGAAGACCATGCCGATGTCGCGCGAGGGGTCGAAGGGGTGGCTGGCCGAGCCGATCCGCACCTCGCCGCCGTCGCTGGTCAGGAGGCCGGCGAGGATCTTGAGCAGCGTCGTCTTGCCGCAGCCCGATGGCCCGACCAGCGAGACCAGCTCGCCCGGCATGACGTCGAAGCTGGCGTCGGAGATCGCCAGGAACTCGGCGTCTCGCTTGCGGTAGACCTTGCGCACGTTGGCAAGGTGGATGAAGGCCTCGGTCATCGCGGTCAGGCCACCCGGGCGTCACGCACCACCAGGAGGCGCTCCAGCGCCAGCACCGCGCCGTAGAGGACGACGCCGAGCAGCGTGATCAGGATCACCGCCATGAACATCGCCGGCGTGTCGAGCGTGACCTGC
>CAYTWJ010000413.1:0-2540 GCA_964442055.1 uncultured Rhodospirillaceae bacterium
TTGGTCTCGGCCAGCGCCGAGATGAAGAAGAGGACGAACATCGGCAAGAGCGGGATCGCGAACCAGACCGTGCGCTGGGCCATGACGATGTCGCTCAGGTTGAGCGAGCCGACGCAGAGCAGCACGGTGATGATGACGAAGCCCATCGACACCTCGTAGCTCACCATCTGCGCCGCCGAGCGCAGCGCGCCGAGGAAGGCGTAGCGCGAGTTCGAGGCCCAGCCGCCCATGATGATGCCGTAGACGCCGAGCGAGGAGATGGCGAACAGGTAGAGCACGCCGACATTGATGTCGGCGATCACCCAGCCCTGGTTGACGGGAATCACCGCCCAGGCGATCAGGCTGAGCGAGAAGGTGACCATCGGCGCCGCCAGGAACACCACCTTGTTGGCGCCGGTCGGCAGGATCGTTTCCTTGAAGACCAGCTTGGCCGCGTCGGCGAAGGGTTGCAGCAGGCCGAAGGGGCCGACCACGTTGGGCCCCATGCGGAGCTGCATCGCCGCCAGCACCTTGCGCTCCATCAGCGTCAGGTAGGCGACGCCGATCAGCAGCGGCACGACCATCGCCAGGATCTGGGCGACGATGATCGCGCCCGGCACGAGGTAGACTTCGACCAGCTCAGCCATGGGTGCCCGTCGCCCCCCGCCCCGCCCCGGCGGCCAGCGCGCTGCATTCGGCCATCGTGCGCGAGGCGCGCGCCACCGGGTTGGTCAGGTAGAAATCGTCGAACACCGGCGCGAACGGCGTCGGGTCGAGCGGGCCTTCGGCGCCGAACGCGCCCCACGGCGCCGGCGTCAGCCGGTCGAGCTGGCCGAGCTGCGGCGCCGCCTGCACCATGGCCCGGCGCAGCGCCGCGAGGTCGTCGCAGGGCAGAGGCTGGCCGACGCTTTCGGACAGCGCGCGCACGATCGCCCAGTCCTCGCGCGCCTCGCCGGGCGGCGGCACCGCCCGCCGGCCGAGCTGCGCGCGGCCCTCGGTGTTGGCCCAGGTGGCGTCCTTCTCGGTATAGGCGGCGCCGGGCAGGATCACGTCGGCGCGGTGCGCGCCGGCATCGCCGTGGCTGCCCTGGTAGACGACGAAGGCCCGCCCCAGCGCGCCCATGTCGATCTCGTCGGCGCCGAGCAGGTAGACGAAGCGCACGGCGCCCGAGGCGGCGCCGGCGAGGACGCCGGCAAGGTCGCGGCCGCCGGCGCCGGGCACGAAGCCGAGATCGAGACCGGCGACCCGGCCGGCGGCATTGTGCAGCACGTTGAAGCCGTTCCACTCGGCGCGCACCAGATTGCACCGCTCGGCGAGCCGCCGCGCCGCCGCCAGCACCGCCGCGCCGTCGGGCCGCGCCAGCGCCGCCATGCCGAGGATCAGCATCGGCCGCTCGGCCTTGGCCAGCGTCTCGGCGAAGGGATGGCGGCCGTCGGCGATCTCGCGCAAGGTCTCCGGACCGGCGCCGAGATGGTCGCAGGCGTAGGTCAGGTCGACCCGCGGCCCGATCAGGCCGATGGCAAAGCCGCCGCGCCGCCAGCGCTTGCGGATGCGGGCGTTGACCAGCGGCGCCTCGTGGCGCGGGTCGCTGCCGACGATGAGCAGCGCGTCCGCGCTCTCGATGCCGGCGATCGAGCTGTTGAACAGGTAGCCGGCGCGGCAGGCCGGATCGAGCCGGGCGCCGTCCTGGCGGCAATCGAGGTTGGGCGAGCCGAGGCGCGCGAACAGCTCCTTGAGCGCGAACTGGCTCTCGGCGCAGGCGAGGTCGCCGGCGAGCGCCGCGATCTCCTCGCCGCGGCGGCCGCGCAGGGCCGCGCCGATGGCGGCGAAGGCCTCGGCCCACGAGGCCGGCTCGAGCCGGCCGCCGCGGCGCACGTAGGGGCGGTCGAGGCGCTGGCGCTTGAGGCCGTCGCAGGCGAAGCGGCTCTTGTCGGAGAGCCATTCCTCGTTGACGTCCTCGTTGAGGCGGGGCAGCACCCGCATCACCTCGCGGCCGCGCGCGTCGACGCGGATGTTCGAGCCGACCGCGTCCATCACGTCGACGCTCTCGGTCTTGCGCAACTCCCACGAGCGCGCCGTGAAGGCGTAGGGCTTCGAGGTCAGCGCGCCGACCGGGCAGAGGTCGATGACGTTGCCCGAAAGCTCCGAGGTCATCGCCTGCTCGAGATAGGTGGTGATCTGCATGTCCTCGCCGCGGCCGACGGCGCCGAGCTCCTCGACCCCGGCGATCTCGGTGGCGAAGCGGATGCAGCGGGTGCAATGGATGCAGCGGGTCATGATCGTCTTGACCAGCGGACCCATGTACTTGTCCTTGACCGCGCGCTTGTTCTCGGCGAAGCGGCCGCGGTCGAAGCCGTAGCCCATCGCCTGGTCCTGCAGGTCGCACTCGCCGCCCTGGTCGCAGATCGGGCAGTCGAGCGGATGGTTGGCGAGCAGGAACTCCATCACCCCGTGGCGCGCCTTGCGCACCATCGGCGAATCGGTGCGGATCACCATGCCGTCGGCCGCCGGCATCGCGCAGGAGGCGATCGGCTTGGGCGACTTCTCCATCTCGACCAGGC
>CAYTWJ010000414.1:0-2539 GCA_964442055.1 uncultured Rhodospirillaceae bacterium
TCGGGATCGATCCGGATCGCCTGCCGGTGCGCGCTCGCGCGCGTGAGCAAGCGGGCGATCGTGGCGCGGGCCAGCTCGTACCCCTCTTCGGCGACGCGCCCGAACTCGCGGGCGACCACGCCGGCCAGGTCGAGCGCATAGAGCACGTCGGCGCGCTCGGCGAGGGTCACCGGCCCGCCGCGCACGAGTCGCCGGAGGGCGCGTCGCGCGTGCTCGATCCGGGTGACGGTTCGCAGGTGCCCGCGCTCCTCGGCCTCGTCGGTGGCGAGGTCGAAAAGCCAGCCGACGATCGGCGCGAGGTCGACCGGCCCGGCCAGCTCGGCGCGCGCGTTGCCGTTGCGGAGCTGCCAGAGCGCGGCGCGGAGTCCATTGCGCCGCATCTCGGGATCCAGCACCACCGGCTCGCCGTTCTCGACCGGGAACGTGTGGCGCACCGTGCGGCTCACGTCGACCGTGGCGAGCTGGCGCGTCGGCGCCGGATCGATCAGCTCGGCGAGCGCGAGGTACATCAGCGCTCGCTCGACGCAGTTGGGATCCTCGGGGAACACCCGCGCCCGCTGCGACACGTCGCACGCCACGCGCGGCCCGTCGCCCGGGTCGCCCGCGTCGTCGCGTTGGAGGAGCGCTCGGATGTGCTCGACGAGCGCCCGCGTGCTCGGGAAGCGGGCGGCGAGCGCCTGGGCCTCGGGCGTCAAGCTCGCGCGGCCGGCCATCTCCGTGATCAGGCCGAGGCACTCGGTATCGTTCAGCGGGGCGTCGATCATCGTTCCGTCTCCTGGCTGCGGGCGCTCGCGCGCTCGCCGGCATCGGTGCTGCTCATGCTTCGGACACTGCCGGATGGCCTTGACAAGGTCCGTCAATGGCGATCAGCGATTCGTCATCGCGAGCGCCAGCGCGTGCGTCTCGTCACGCCACCGGGGGCGCCTCGTCCTTGAACCAGTCGGGCGGGACCGGCTGCGCGCCGGGGCCCCCCTTGGGGCCGAAGTAGTCCCAACCCGCGACACTGCCGTAGTAGTCGAGCCCGCGTAGCCAGCGACGGCGCACGGCGTTCGCGCTGTGCTTGGTCTTGCCGGCCTTGTACAGCCGATCCTGGAGCCCGGGCTCGAGGATGTTCAGCGCGCCCTTGGTCGGGTCGTCGCTCGCGGGCGCGCTGAGGATCTGCCGCGCCAGCTCGCGCGTGCGCTTGGTCGCCGGGCGCGCCGACGAGAACGGCCGGGCGTTGCCCACCTGCTTGCCGCACGGCCGGCACACCATCGCCGCGATGCTCTTGTCGGCGCGCCTCGCGGCGCGGTTGCGCGCCACCCAGCCGATCCGGATCTGCGAGACCTCGTCGGCCGCCTCGCTCGCCATGACGCGCGCCAGGGCCTCGATCTCATCGTTGACGTAGATAGCGGGGATGCCGTCGATCACCGTGGACGAGCTGGCCGGCGGCGACGACGCACTGGCCGGTGGCGACGAGCTGACCGGCGGCGACGAGCTGGCCAGCGGCCAGCTGGCCGACGCGCCGAGGGCATCGGGCGTGCGCGGCGGCTCAGGGAGCGCCTTCGCCTTCTCGTCACGCTGTTTCCGCCGACGCGAGTAGAAGTACAGCACCGCGGCGATCGCGGCGATGGCGATGAACAACACAAGCTTTCGAGTCGAGCGCTTCATGATCAAACCTCCGACGCGGGCGCCGTAGCGCCCATGTGCTTGGCAATGGCCGGGAACAGGGTGTGCGTGGCGTAGGCGATGGCCTCGTCACGGCTCATGCGCGCCACCGGCGCGAGTAGCTCGCGCACGATGGCCAGCTCGGACTCCGACGCGCGCGTGAGCAGGGCGCCGAGGGAGTCCAGGTGCTCGGCCGGCAAGCGATCGAGCACGGCATCCAGGCGATCGGCGATCACGTCGACCTCGGGCGCGGGCACGCCGATGGCCGACAGCGCCATCCCGAGCATCGCCCGGGCCTCGGCGTCGTCGTCATGATCGCGGTCGGCCGATCCGCTCGCCGATGGCGGCGGGCTCGGCGGCGACGGCGCAGCCGTGGTCACGCTGGGGCCGCACTCCTCGTCGTCGACCGCATCGATCTCGCCGGCGTCGACCTCGCCGGCGTCGTCGAGGTCGTCGGTCTCGTGCTCACCGCTCTGGTCGTCGTCGTCGTCGTCGAACGGCTCCAGGTCGTAGGCATAGCTGCCCTGCGAGAGGTCGACCGCGGGGGCCGGCGCGCTCGCGGCCACCCGCGGCGCGATCGGCGCGACGGGCACCGCGGCGGCGGACGCGCTCGGCGCGATCGCGGCGGCGGGAGCCGCGCTGGCGTTCCGTGGCGCGGGCGAGCGCCCGAGGCGCGCATCGTGCGCTTGGCGGCGCCGTTCCTTCCACATCGTCACTTCCTGTGCAGCCACTTCCATGAGCGGGCTCAAGACCGGACGCACGACTGGCATCAGCAACCCGACCCACGGATCGGTGGCAGGCGGCTCCGGCGTCGCCGGGGCCGCGTTGCGGCGCGCCTCGGTCGCGGCGGCTTCCTGCCGCACGCGGTCCGCGATCTGATCCACGGTCTTGA
>CAYTWJ010000415.1:0-2537 GCA_964442055.1 uncultured Rhodospirillaceae bacterium
GCCGGCATCGCGCAGGAGGCGATCGGCTTGGGCGACTTCTCCATCTCGACCAGGCACATCCGGCAGTTGCCGGCGATCGACAGCCGCTCGTGGTAGCAGAAGCGCGGGATCTCCTTGCCCGCCGCCTCGCAGGCCTGCAGCACGGTGGCGCCGGGCTCGACCGTGACCTGGACGCCGTCGATGGTGAGGGTCGGCATGGCGGCTCCCTTTGGCTACTCAGCCGCCGCGCGCCGGCCGGCGTGGGCGTCGATGCGCCGCTCGAGCTCGGGGCGGAAATGGCGGATCAGGCCCTGGATCGGCCAGGCGGCGGCGTCGCCGAGCGCGCAGATGGTGTGGCCCTCGATCTCGTAGCTGACGTCGAGCAGCATGTCGATCTCGCGCTTCTCGGCGCGGCCGTCGACCAGCCGCTCCATCACCCGCCACATCCAGCCGGTGCCCTCGCGGCAGGGCGTGCACTGGCCGCAGGATTCGTGCTTGTAGAACTTGGCCAGCCGGGCGATGGCGCGCACGACATCGGTCGACTTGTCCATCACGATCACCGCGGCGGTGCCCAGCCCCGATTTCACCGCGCGCAGCGAATCGAAGTCCATCAGGACGTCGTCGCAGACCGGCTTCGGGATCAGCGGCACCGACGAGCCGCCCGGGATCACCGCCAGCAGGTTGTCCCAGCCGCCGCGCACGCCGCCGGCATGCTTCTCGATCAGCTCGCGCAGCGGCACGCCCATCTCCTCCTCGACGTTGCACGGCCTGTTGACGTGGCCGGAGATGCAGAAGACCTTGGTGCCGGTATTGTTCGGCCGGCCGAGCGCGGCGAACCAGTCGGCGCCGCGGCGCAGGATGGTCGGCGCCACGGCGATGCTCTCGACGTTGTTGACCGTGGTCGGGCAGCCCCAGACGCCGACATTGGCCGGGAACGGCGGCTTGAGGCGCGGCTGGCCCTTCTTGCCCTCGAGACTCTCGATCAGCGCCGTCTCCTCGCCGCAGATGTAGGCGCCGGCGCCGCGATGCACGTAGACGTCGAAATCGTAGCCCGAGCCGCAGGCGTTGCGGCCGATCAGGCCGGCGGCGTAGGCCTCGTCGACCGCGCCCTGCAGCGTCTCGGCCTCGCGCACGAACTCGCCGCGGATGTAGATGTAGGCGGCGACGGCGCGCATGGCGAAGCCGGCGACCAAGCAGCCCTCGACCAGCTTGTGCGGGTCGTGGCGCATGATGTCGCGGTCCTTGCAGGTGCCGGGCTCGCCCTCGTCGGCGTTGACCACCAGGTAGCTCAGCCGGCCGTCCGACTGCTTGGGCATGAACGACCATTTGAGGCCGGTCGGGAAGCCGGCGCCGCCGCGGCCGCGCAGGCCCGACTTCTTGACCTGGTCGATGATCCAGTCCTGGCCCTTGTCGAGGATCGCCTTGGTGCCGTCCCAGTCGCCGCGCCGGCGCGCCGCCGCCAGCCGCCAGTCCTGCTGGCCGTAGAGGTTGGTGAAGATGCGGTCCTTGTCCTGCAGCATCAGTCGTCACCGGCCGCGATCGTGGTCAGCGTCGTCGGGCCGCCGACCGGCGCCGAGGCCTGGCGGTCGACCTGCGGCCCGGACTTCGGCGTCTCGCCGCGCTGCAAGGCCTCGAGGATGCGCGTGGTCGAGGCGGCGTCGAGGTCCTCGTAATAGTCGTCGTTGACCTGCATCATCGGCGCGTTGACACAGGCGCCGAGGCATTCGACCTCGCTCAGGGTGAACCGGCCGTCGGCCGTGGTCTCGCCGAAGCCGACGCCGAGCGCCCGTTTGCAGGCGGCGGCGACCTGGTCGGCGCCGCGCAGCCAGCACGGCGTCGTCGTGCAGACCTGGACGTGGTGGCGGCCGACCGGCGCCAGGTTGAACATGGTGTAGAACGTCGCCACCTCCCAGGCGCGGATATAGGGCATGCCGAGCAGGTCGGCGACCGCGCGCACCGCCGCCTGCGGCAGCCAGCCGTGCTGGCGCTGCGCCAGGTCGAGCAGCGGAATGACCGCGCTCTGCTGGCGGCCGGAAGGATACTTGGCGATGACCGCCTGCGCCTTGGCCAGGGTCTCGGGCGTGAAGGCGAAGGCGGCCGGCTGCTCCGCGGGCGGGGCGATGCGCGGCGCGGTCATCGGTCGATCTCGCCGAAGACGATGTCCATGCTGCCGATCACCGCCACCGCGTCGGCGAGCATGTGCCCCTTGGCGATGAAGTCGGTCGCCTGCAGGTGGGCGTAGCCCGGCGAGCGGATCTTGCAGCGATAGGGCTTGTTCGATCCGTCGGCCACCAGGTAGACGCCGAACTCGCCCTTCGGCGCCTCGACCGCGGCGTAGACCTCGCCGGCGGGCACGTGATAGCCCTCGGTATAGAGCTTGAAATGGTGGATCAGCGCCTCCATCGAGCGCTTCATCTCGGCGCGCGGCGGCGGCACCACCTTGCGATTGTCGGAGGCGACCGGGCCCGACGGCATCTGCTCGATGCACTGGCGGATGATGCGCACGCTCTGGCGCATCTCCTCCATGCGGCAGAGATAGCGGTCGTAGCAGTCGCCGT
>CAYTWJ010000416.1:0-2530 GCA_964442055.1 uncultured Rhodospirillaceae bacterium
CCAGCGTCTGGTGGAGCGCCCGGCCGCTGTCCGCCGCCTCGACCAGGACCGCGTTCGCCTGGTAGTGGCGGGCGTGTCTCACCACCATCTTGACGAGATCGGGGAAGCTCCAGCGGTCGCGCCGGACGTCGAGCAGGTAACACTCCTTGCCCTTCACGCCCCACGTCGTGGCCACCGAGTAGTCGTTGGCGTCGCCGGTCTCGCTCGCCGTGTCCCAGCTCTGCACGATCAGCTCGAAGCTCTCGCGCGGCGGCTCGACCTTGTAGCGGCGGAACCACTGGCGCTTGACCTTGTTCCCTTCCTCGGGCAGGGGCCGCTGCTGATACTGGGCGGCGAAGTTGACGCTGCCGATGGTGCGCCGGATGCGATCGAGCGTCTCCTCGCTTTCGCGCTCCGGGTGCAGGACGTTGCCCTGCGGACGATCCACATATGAACCATCGCCGAAGTAGAGCCGCTGTGGCTCCTCGGCGATCGCCGGCAGCTCGATCACGGTCCAGTCCTCCTTGCCGAGGACGTGACCGACCAGGTCGTCGACATGAAGGCGCTGCATGACGATGACGATGACGCCCTCGTTCTTGTTGTCGAGGCGGCTGTAGAGGGTGTTGTCGTACCAGGCGTTGACCTTCTCACGCTCGGCGTTCGACATGGCATCCTGCGGCTTGATCGGGTCGTCGATGATGATGATCTCGCCGCCACGGCCGGTCAGGGTGCCGCCGACCGAGCTGACCAGGCGGAAGCCCTTGCCCGTCGTGGCCACCTCGTGCTCGGTGTTCTTGCGCGGATCGATCCGGGTCTTGGGGAACACGGTCTTGTACCAGTCCGCCTCCATCACCGCCCGGCAGTCCCGGGCATGCTTGCGGCCGAGGTCCTCGGAGTAGCTGACGCAGAGGATGCGCCGGCGCGGGTCGCGCCCCAGCATCCAGGCCGGCAGCGCGACGGAGGCGCAGATCGACTTCAGCGAGCGCGGCGGCAGGTTGATGATCAGCCGCTTGATCTGGCCCTCGGCGGCGAGCGCCAGATGCCAGGCGATGACGTCGAGATGCCAGTTGTGCAGATAGCTCTCGCCGGGGCAGACGGTGCGGAACGTCTTCTCGATGAAGGGATCGAGGTTCTGGCGCAGCAGCGCCTGCAGATTCTCCTTGTCACTGGTGCCGGTCATCTTTCCCCTCCTCGACCTTCGCCGCCTCGCGCAGGACCTGCGCCCGGAAGCGCTGCAGAATGGCCTGGTCGTCCGCCGAGATGTCCTGGCCGGTCTCGGCCTCGCCGGTATCGGCAAGCAGGCGCACGATCATGTTGATGAGCACGCCGACAGCCCGCGCATCGCCGCCCAGCGCCTTGGCGAGCAGGCTCTTGATGACGGCGCGCTGCTTGCTGACCTTGCGCGGCTTGCCCGCCTCCTTGACCAGGATCGGCTCGGCGAGCTCCTCCTCGAGCTCGGTCTTGAGGTTGCGCGCCCCCTTCGGCCGACCCTTGGGGTTGCCCGAGCGCCCCTTCTTGAACTGCCCGTGCTTGGGCGGCTTGCCGTAGCCGATTTCGTAGCCGTCATGCATGACCCACCTCCGCTCGATCCCGATCAGGCCGCGAGGCGCGGCGGCGCCGGCACGCCGCGCGCGGCGGCGAGCTCGTCGAGGCCCAAGCCGGTCTCGGCATGACGGCAGGGAGCCCCCGCGACCGCCTCCCAGCGGCGCAGCGCCACGTCGATATAGGCCGGGTCGAGCTCGATCGCGCGGGCGATGCGCCCCGTGCGCTCGGCCGCCAGGATGGTGGTGCCGCTGCCGGCGAAGGGGTCGAGGATCAGCCCCTTGCGCTGCGAGCAGTCCTTGATGGCGTCGGCCACCATCGCCAGCGGCTTGACGGTGGGGTGGAGCTCGAGATCGCTCTTGCCGCCCGACTTCGGCACGTTCACCCCCGGATAGTCCCACACATTGGTGCGGTAGCGGCCGCCCTCGCCGAGGCCGAAGTTGTTGATGTGCGGGGCGCCGCCGTTCTTGAACACGAAGACGAGCTCATGCTTGGAGCGGTAGAAGCTGCCCAGCCCGGCATTGCTCTTGTTCCAGACGCAGAGCTGCTTCGGCTTGCCGTAGACGGCCCGGGCCGCGGCCTGCAGCTCGAAGCCATGGCGCCAATCCATGCAGACGTAATGGATGGCGCCGTCCGTGCTGAAGGCGGCGAGGAGCTCGAAGACCTGCCGCAGGAAGCCGGTGAACTCCTCCTCCGACATCTCGCCGGAGGCCATGACGAAGTCGCGGTGCCGGATCGTGCCCGAGCCGCAGACATGGCCGTCGATCGGCACGTTGTAAGGCGGATCGGTGAACACCATCTGCGCCCGCTCCGCCTCGAGCAGGCGCTCATAGCTGCCGCGGACCAGCGCGTCGCCGCAGAGAAGCTTGTGCGGCCCGAGCAGCCAGAGATCGCCGGCCGCCGAGACCGGCCGCAGGTTGCGGTCGACCGCGGGCGCGAGCTCCGGCCCAGGCGCGGGCGCGTCGCTCGCGCCGAGGAGGCGGTCGATGTCGACGGTCGCGAAGCCGGT
>CAYTWJ010000417.1:0-2520 GCA_964442055.1 uncultured Rhodospirillaceae bacterium
CTGATCGTGCCCCTCCTTACGAGACCGCGCGCCGGGACGCCCGGATGAAGCTGGCCGTGCCGAAGGAGCGCCGGCCGGGCGAGCGGCGGGTCGCCGCCACGCCCGACACGGTCAAGAAGCTGGTCGCGCTCGGGCTCGAGGTGGCGGTTGAAACCGGCGCCGGCGCCGGCGCCGACATTCCCGATGCCCATTTCGCCGAGGCCGGCGCCTCGATCGCGCCCGACGAGGCGGCGGCGCTGCGCGATGCCGACATCGTGCTGAAGGTGCAGCGGCCGCTCGCCGCCGCCGAGGGCGGGCCGGACGAGCTCGCGCTGGTCAAGCCGGGGGCGCTCCTGATCGGCATGCTGCAGCCGCTGCAGCAGCGCGAGCAGGTCAAGGCCTACGCCGCCGCCCGCGTCACCGCCTTCGCCATGGAGCTGATGCCGCGCATCACCCGCGCCCAGTCGATGGACGTGCTCTCGTCGCAGTCCAACCTCGCCGGCTACAAGGCGGTGCTCGACGCGACCCAGCATTTCGGCCGCGCCCTGCCGATGATGATGACCGCCGCCGGCACCATCGCCCCGGCGCGCGTCTTCGTCATGGGCGTCGGCGTCGCCGGCCTGCAGGCGATCGCCACCGCGCGCCGGCTCGGCGCCGTGGTCTCGGCCACCGACGTGCGGCCGGCGACCAAGGAGCAGGTCGAGAGCCTGGGCGCCAAGTTCGTCTGGGTCGAGGACGAGGAGGCGCGCCAGTCGCAGACGGCCGGCGGCTACGCCAAGGAAATGTCCGACGAGTACAAGCGCAAGCAGGCGGCGTTGATCGCCGAGACCATCAGGAAGCAGGACATCGTCATCACCACCGCGCTGATCCCCGGCCGCCCGGCGCCGGTGCTGGTCAGCGAGGACATGGTCAGGACGATGAAGCCGGGCTCGGTGATCGTCGACCTCGCGGTCGAGGCCGGCGGCAACTGCCCGCTGTCGCGCCCGGGCGAGGTGGTCGAGGCGCACGGGGTGCGCATCGTCGGCTACACCAACGTGCCGAGCCGCGTGCCGGTCGACGCCTCGGCGCTCTACGCCCGCAACCTGCTCACCTTCCTCGGCCTCCTGATCGACAAGCAGACCAAGGCGCTGAAGATCGACTGGGAGGACGAGATCGTGAAGGGCATCCTGCTCACCCGCGACGGCCAGGTCGTGCACCCGCTGCTCAAGCAGGGGGCCTGAGCATGGAGGCGGTCGATCCCTTCGTCTTCCGGCTGGCGATCTTCGTGCTGGCGGTCTTCGTCGGCTACTACGTGGTGTGGAGCGTCACGCCGGCGCTGCACACGCCGCTGATGTCGGTGACCAACGCGATCTCGAGCGTGATCATCGTCGGCGCGCTGATCGCCGCCGGCCCGGCCGAGCTGTCGTTCTCGAAGATCTTCGGCGTCGTCGCCATCGCGCTCGCCGCGGTCAACATCTTCGGCGGCTTCCTGGTCACCCAGCGCATGCTCGGCATGTACAAGAAGAAAGAGAAGCGGTAGCGGGATGAGCGCCAACCTCTCGGCTCTCGCCTATCTCGTCAGCTCGGTGCTGTTCATCCTGGCGCTGCGCGGGCTCTCCAGCCCCGAGACCTCGCGCGCGGGCAACGCCTACGGCATGGCCGGCATGGCGATCGCCATCCTCACCACGCTGGCCGGCACCGGCCTGCCCAGCCTGCCCGAGGTCATCGTCGGGCTGCTGATCGGCGGCGGCCTCGGCGCGGTGATCGCGCGGCGCATCCAGATGACGGCGATGCCCCAGCTCGTCGCCGCCTTCCATTCGCTGGTCGGCATGGCGGCGGTGCTGGTCGCCGCGGCGGCCTACTACAACCCGGCGGCCTACGGCATCGTCGACGCCGCCGGGCAGCTCAAGCTCGCCAGCCGGATCGAGATGTCGCTCGGCGTGGTCATCGGCGCCGTCACCTTCTCGGGCTCGGTGGTCGCCTTCGCCAAGCTGCAGGCGCTGGTCTCGGGCAACCCGGTGGTGTTCCGCGGCCAGCATCCGCTCAACCTGGCGATCGGCATCGCCATCGCCGCGCTGGTCGTGCTGTTCTGCGCCGATGTCAGCCCGCAATGGTTCTGGCTGATGACCGCGCTCGCCTTCCTGGTCGGCTTCCTGATCATCATCCCGATCGGCGGCGCCGACATGCCGGTGGTGGTGTCGATGCTGAACAGCTATTCGGGCTGGGCGGCGGCGGGCATCGGCTTCACGCTGGAGAACACGGCGCTGATCGTCACCGGCGCGCTGGTCGGCTCGTCGGGCGCCATCCTCAGCTACATCATGTGCAAGGGGATGAACCGCTCGCTGATCAACGTCATCCTCGGCGGCTTCGGCGGCGAGGCCGTGGCGGCCGGCGCCGCGCGCGCCGAGCGGCCGCACAAGGCCGGCTCGGCCGAGGACGCCGCCTTCATCATGAAGAACGCCGGCAAGGTGATCATCGTCCCCGGCTACGGCATGGCGGTGAGCCAGGCCCAGCACGCGCTGCGCGAGATGGCCGACAAGCTGAAGAAGGAGGGGGTCGAGG
>CAYTWJ010000418.1:0-2452 GCA_964442055.1 uncultured Rhodospirillaceae bacterium
CCGGCGGCGGCTTCGGCACGCTCCTGCGCGCGCGCCGACTCGTACTGCAGCGCGAGGAACACGAGCAGCGCCTGCGCCACGGCCAACAGCGCGATGAGCAGGCCCCACAGCAGCACGCGGCGCCAACGCCGGCGGGCGCTCGCGGCAGACGCGGGGGCGATGACGGCAGCCATGTTTGCGCACCAGTATTGCGTACGCGGCCGCAAAGGCGATACGCGGTAATGCGCATCGCTCCCACGTCCGCCAGCGCGGGTTCACTCGTACCATGCGCTCGTCCGACCCACCGAACAGACGCCATGTCCACCTACGAAGAACGGCGCGCCGAACTGCGTCGCCAGGCCCTCGAGTACCACGAGTTTCCGACCCCCGGCAAGGTGGCCATTGCGGCCACCAAGCCGCTGTCCAACCAGCGCGACCTGGCGCTGGCCTACTCGCCCGGCGTGGCCGCGGCCTGCGAGGAAATCGTCGCCAATCCGGCCGAGGCCTCCAGCCTGACCTCGCGCGGCAACCTGGTGGCGGTGATCACCAACGGCACGGCCGTGCTCGGCCTCGGCAACATCGGCCCGCTCGCCGGCAAGCCGGTGATGGAGGGCAAGGGCGTGCTGTTCAAGAAGTTCGCCGGCGTGGATGTCTTCGACATCGAGGTGAGCGAGCTCGACCCCGACAAGCTGATCGACATCATCGCCTCGCTGGAGCCGACCTTCGGCGGCATCAACCTCGAGGACATCAAGGCGCCGGAGTGCTTCTACATCGAGAAGAAGCTGCGCGAGCGCATGCGCATCCCGGTCTTCCACGACGACCAGCACGGCACCGCCATCATCTCCGCCGCCGCGGTGCTGAACGGCCTGCGCGTGGTGGGCAAGCAGATCGACAAGGTCAAGCTGGTGTGTTCCGGCGCCGGCGCCGCCGCCATCGCCTGCGTGGACCTCATGATCGCGCTCGGCCTGCGCCGCGAGAACGTCTGGATGACCGACTCCAAGGGCGTCGTGAGCAGGAAGCGGCTGGCCGACCTCGACCCGAGCAAGGCGCAGTTCGCCCAGGACACGACGGCCACCACGCTGGCCGAGATCGTCGCGGGGGCCGACATTTTCCTCGGCCTTTCCACGGCCGGCGTGCTCAAGCCGGAGATGGTCAAGACCATGGCCGACAAGCCGCTGATCCTGGCACTGGCCAACCCGATTCCCGAAATCCTGCCCGAGGCGGCCAAGGAGGCGCGGCCCGATTGCGTCATTGCCACCGGGCGCTCGGACTACCCGAACCAGGTGAACAACGTCCTGTGCTTCCCCTTCATTTTTCGCGGCGCGCTGGATGTCGGCGCAACCACCATCACGCAGGAGATGGAGCTGGCGACGGTGCGCGCCATCGCCGAGCTGGCGCATGCCGAGCAGTCCGACGTGGTGGCTGCCGCCTATGCCGGCTCGGACCTCAACTTCGGGCCGGAATACCTCATCCCCAAACCTTTCGATCCGCGCCTCATCGTCAAGATCGCGCCGGCGGTGGCGAAAGCGGCCATGGATTCCGGCGTGGCGACGCGGCCGATCGCCGACTTCGATGCCTACCGCGAGCAGCTGCAGCAGTTCGTCTATCACTCCGGCATCATCATGAAGCCGGTGTTCGCCGCGGCCAAGAAGATCGACAAGCGCATTGTTTACGCCGAGGGCGAGGACGAGCGCGTGCTGCGCGCGGTGCAGGTGGTGGTCGACGAGCACCTGGCCCGCCCGATCCTGATCGGCCGGCCCGAGGTGATCGAGCACCGCATCCAGAAATGCGGCCTGCGACTGCGGCCCGGGGTCGACTTCGAGCTGTGCAACCCGCAGAAGGACCCGCGCTACAAGGACTTCTGGCAGACCTACCATCTGCTGACGGAGCGCAAGGGCGTCTCGCCCGACTACGCCCAGATCGAGATGCGCCGGCGCCACACGCTGATCGGCGCCATGATGATCCACAAGGGCGACGCCGACGGCATGCTGTGCGGCACCTTCGGCACGCATGCCCTGCACCTGCACTACGTCGACCAGGTCATCGGCCGCCGCGAGGGCGTCTCCGCCTACTACGCCATGAACGGCCTGATGCTGCCGAAGCAGACCGTCTTCATCTGCGACACCTACGTTAACTACGACCCGACCGCCGAGCAGCTGGTCGAGATGACCATCCTCGCCGCCGAGCAGGTGCGCCGCTTCGGCCTGACGCCGAAGGTGGCGCTGCTGTCGCATTCCAGCTTCGGCAGCTACGACACGCCCAGCGCGCGCAAGATGCAGCGCGCCACGCAGCTGCTCTGGGAGCGGGTGCCGGAACTGGAAGTGGATGGAGAGATGCACGGCGACGCGGCGCTCTCCGGCGACGTGCGCGGCCAGGTCTTCCCCCATTCCCGCCTGAAAGGCGAGGCCAACCTGCTCGTCATGCCGACGCTGGATGCCGCCAACATCGCCTTCAACCTGCTCAAGCAGGCGGC
>CAYTWJ010000419.1:0-2443 GCA_964442055.1 uncultured Rhodospirillaceae bacterium
CCGCCCGCACGCGCTCGACCAGGCGGCCGTCTCCGACCAGGCCACGACCGCCGACGCGCTTCATGCTGGCGCGCACCAAAACCAGGGCGAGCTGGTTGGCGAGCAGCTCGTCATAGGCGAGCCGCGCCCGCGCCGGGGCCGCAGGCTCGAGATCGCTCAGGCTTTCCGGCCGGTGCGCCGCCAGGAGCGCGTCGCGCCACGCCATCCAGCCCTCGCGCGCGCGCAGGGCGGGGTCGAGCCATTCGGGCAAGTCCGGCGCTCGTTCAAGGGCCTGGCCGATAATCTTGCCGAGCTGCTTCAGCGTCAGCCCGGCGGTCAGACGATAGACCGGTTCGATCGCCTGCAGGTCCGCCGCTTCGTCGGGCGTAACGATCCGATCGGGATGGGTCATCTGCGGCGCGTCGTTGAAATACTCGACGCGTCCGCTCACCACCCGGATCTCGCCTTCGGGCAGGGTGCGCCGCAAGTAATCCTCCTGCGCGTGGAAGAAGACGAGATCGAGCGCGCCGGTCTCGTCGCCGCAGCGCACCTTGTAGGGCAGGCGGGGGTTGCGAGGCGGAATGTGGCGCTCAACGCGCAGCGTCATGGTGCAGACGGCGCCAGCCGGTGCATCGGCGACCTTGGGCGCGAAGCGCCGGTCGATCAGCGCCGTCGGCAAGTGCCACCACAAGTCGATCGCCCGGCCGCCCGCTGCTTTCTCGACCAGCTTGGCGGTGCGGGGTCCGCAGCCCTTGAGCGATGTCACCGCCGCGAAAGCGGGATAGAGGATTTCGGGCCGCATGCCCGGACCATATCGGAGGGCCTCCGCCGCTCCAAGCCGGGGCGGCTGACAGGGCCACGCGCGCGGGCTATATCACGGCACGATGCAAGACGATCTGGAAGCGCGGCGAAAAAGGCTTATCTATCGCAGCCTCTATACCGGCTTGAAGGAAACCGATCTGCTGCTCGGCGCCTTCGCCCGGGCGCATCTGCCGCTTTTCGATGCCGGCCAGCTCGACCGCTATGAGAAGCTGCTAGATTGCAACCAAGATCCGGCAATCTACGCTTGGGCCGTCGGGCGCGATCCGGTGCCGCCGGAATTCGATACCGACGTGATGAAGCTGCTCAAGCAGTTTAAGCTAGGCATTTAATACTTTGAACTTAAAAGAGAAATTTCCGACCATTTCCGGCCGGGTGACGCTCTACGGCGTGCCCGAGGGAAGCGACGCCCGCGCCTTGGCAGATTTGGCCGCGGGGCTGTCCGCCGGGGTCCTGCACGTGGCGCGCGACGACGCCCGGCTGGCGGCAACGCGCCAGGCCCTGGCATTTTTCGCCCCCGGTCTGGAAACGGTGGCGGTGCCGGCCTGGGATTGCCTGCCCTACGACCGGGTCTCGCCGAAGGCCGAGCTTGCGGCGCAACGGACCGACGCCCTGCGTCGCCTGGCCGCCGGCGAGGCACGCCCGCGCGTGGTCCTGACCACGGTAAGCGCCCTCCTGCAGCGGGTGCCGCCGCGCGCGGTGATGGCGCGGCAGGGCTTCCGCGCCCGCGTCGGCGCGCCCATCGACCAGACGGCGCTGCTCGATTTCCTCGCCCGCAGCGGCTATAGCCGGGTGGGCACCGTGATGGAGCCGGGCGAGTTCGCGGTGCGCGGCGGCCTGATCGACCTGTTCCCGCCGGGAGCCGAGGAACCGCTCCGTCTCGACCTGTTCGGCGACACGCTCGAAGGATTGCGCCGCTTCGACCCGCTGTCGCAGCGCACGACCGGCCAGGAAACCGAGATCGTCCTGGTTCCGGCCGGCGAATTCACGCTCGACCCCGATTCGATCCAACGCTTCCGCGCCGGCTACCGCGAAGAGTTCGGCGCCGTCACCGACGACGATCCGCTCTATGCGGCGGTCAGCGAGGGCCGCAAGCAGATCGGCATCGAACACTGGCTGCCGCTGTTCCACGACGGCATGGAGACGCTGTTCGACTATCTGCCGGGCGCCGCCGTCACGCTCGACCACCTTGCCGAAGAGGCGCGCGACGAGCGGCTGGCCGCCATCGCCGACTATTACCAGGCGCGACGCAGCGCGCGCGCCTCGGGCATGGCCGACGCCGGCGCGCCCTACAAGCCGCTGCCCCCCGACCGCCTCTACCTGACCGAGGCCGATTGGGAGCGGCAGATGGCGGCGCGCGCGGTCGGCCTTTTCAATCCCTTCGCCCGGCCCGAGGGCGAGGCCAGGGCGATCGACCTCGGCGGCCGGCGCGGCCGCGATTTCGCGCCCGAGCGCGGCCAGGGCCGCAACGTTTACGACGCCCTCGCCAAGCACGTCGCGGCCCTGCGCGAGCAGGGCAAGCGCGTGCTCGTCACCTGCTTCTCGGCCGGATCGCGCGACCGCCTGGCGCTGGTGCTCGAAGACCACGGCATGACCGGCCTGGTCGCGGTCGGCTCCTGGCCCGAGCTCGCCGCCTTGCCCGCTC